>JAUIKI010000085.1 GCA_030430875.1 Gammaproteobacteria bacterium
GAAAATGCGAAAATTTTCAGCTGATGGCATGGATAATCCCTGGGATTGGAATGTTGGATATACCTGCATTGATCATGGTGAAAGATATACGTTGAAAATAAATAATGGTCAGACACTTCCAGATGATGTTGAGTCATTTAAGGCGGTTATCTTTTGGTATGATCGAGGCCATGGTGATGATCTTAACGTTGACGACGTAGATTTATATACACGTAAGAAAGGTAGCAAGTATAGCCTAGGCAACAGTTATAGTTCTTTTGATGAAAAAGAACGGGTTTATCATTCTAATGTGGGTGGCTTGGACTTAGAATTAGTCATTTCCGGTTATAACGTCACATCAGATGATGCAGGTTGTGGTACCAACTCGATGCGTGTTTACTATGCCTACTTCTTTGAAGATCGAGATCGAGATGATGCGGATGGTCCTTCTGAAGATGAAATTGAAAGAGAGTCTTAATTTTTACCCTCCTTTTAGATTCCCCCGGGGAACCCCCCGGGGCTTTATTACAGTTTCAAAACCAGATTTAGCCGTTCATCGATCACCAGTACATTGTCTCAGCCTGTAGGCTTGGCATGTGTCAATACGTTCAATATCTTTGTATTACTTTCTACCAAAAAGTGCAGGATATCGTAAGCAAGCGCGACCTAAAATTTTTTTATTATAATTCTTTAGTGTCTGCCAATTCATTCCAAAATTAGCGTGTTTTTGTCAAAAAACCTATCTACTCGCCAATGATATCTAACCAATATTGTTCAACAATCGATTGTTTTTCAAATAAAGTGTCTTTGATAGATATTTCAGAGTGTAAGTCTAGTGTAAGTCTGTGCAGCTGCAATCGATAGAAACGATAGGCATCAATAAGCTCTTTAGCAGCATTTTCTGAGATACATTTTGTTGATGTTAATGTTTCTAGTATGCGAATATTATCAGTATAACGAGTTAATTCATGATGTTGATGTGCCCAGTGCAATACAGCATATTGGACAATAAATTCAATATCAATAATGCCGCCACGCTCATGTTTCAGCAATGTATCAGCTCGTGACTGAGTATCCTCGGTATTTTTATGCATTTTGTGGCGCATGGTTTTGATGGCTGTTTTAAGCTCTTGTGTGTCGCGTTCAGTTGTTAAAATGGTTTTGCGAATTTCATTAAAGCGTTGGTTGAGCTGGTGACAGCCTGCAATAACTCTGGCACGAGTCAATGCTTGATGCTCCCAAGTCCATGCTTGAGTTTTTTGATAATCTAGAAACCCTGATAATGATGTTACCAGCAGGCCAGATTTTCCAGATGGGCGTAGGCGCATGTCAACATCGTATAACGTGCCCGAGAGAGTATGTGTGCTTAAGATGTGGATGATACGCTGCCCAAGTTTAGTGAAAAACTGTTGATTATCAATGCTGTTTTGTCCATTGGTTGCGAGATTAATTGGTGCGTCATAAATAAAAACTAAGTCAAGGTCAGATTCGAAACTCAGTTCGATACCGCCTAATTTACCGTAGCCAATAATGATGAAATTCATTTCATCAGGGTCTTGTGAGTCAAGAGTTGGATGCCCATATTTTTGGGTTAGCTGGTGCCAAGCAAGATTTAGTGTTTGAGAAAGAATTGCCTCAGCCGTCAAGGTGAGGTAATCACTTGCTTTCATCAGTGGTAATTGCTCAGTTATTTCACCTATTGCAACACGAGTAACATGGGTTTGTTTGAAATGGCGCATAAGTTCCATTTGTTGTTCAAGATCATCTTCCGGAACACATAACAGTTGTTGTTGTAACTTCTTTTCTAGTTCAAGTCTGTTTGGAACGTGTGAGAACCCCCGCGTGGAAATTAACTCATGTAATAAATTAGGGTGCTTAGTAAGATAGTTTGAAAACCAAGAGCTGATGGATACTAATTGGGTGTAATTTTGCAACGCTTTTGGGTTTTCTATAAACACTAACAAGTAGGCTGAACGACGCATAATCGCTTCAATAAGAGGAATCATGCGTTGAAATGTCACCATTGGATTTTGAGTGGAGCTGACAGATTTCAATAGCAGAGGCATGAAATGGTCGAGGCGCTCTTTTGCAACTGCTTGCATATGTTTTAATGTGTGGTGAGTTTTCAAGCCGTGTAATATTTCAATCATTTGTTCCACTGGCTTGAAACAGGTTTTTGACAGCATTGAGATAAGCTCACTTTGGGAAATTTTGTTAAGCCAAATATCATGCCAAATTGTTAGCTCATGGGTTTGAGTGCTTTGAGATTCAGATGATTTTTCGATGAGTCGTTGAAAGTGTTTATGGACTATTTTTCGAGTTTGATTAAGTGCTTTAAGTAGATCGTCCCAGTTAGAGTGCTGCATGGAAAAAGCAATACGCGCTTGTGTCGTCTCGTCAACAGGCAGAGTTTGTGTTTGCTGATCATCCATTGCTTGGAGTCGATGCTCTAAATTGCGTAAAAATTCATAAGCCACCAGCAATTCATTAACTGCTTGCTTGGGTAATAAGTTTAATTCAACGAGAGATTGATAGGCTTTAAATAGGCTGGGATGTTGTAAATGTCGCTCTTGTCCACCATAAATTAATTGAAAAACTTGGACGATAAATTCAACCTCTCTAATTCCACCTAATCCGGTTTTAATATTGTTAGCAAGGCGTTGGCGGTTCGCTTCTTGATTGATTAATGTTTTCATTTCGCGCATTGCATCAATGGCGCCAAAATCAATATAGCGACGATAAGTGAATGCTTGAATGACGTTTCCAAGCCGTTTTGCGTCGTCTGATTTTTTAGCAGTTACAATCCGCGCTTTAATTAAAGCATATCGTTCCCAATCTCTTCCTTGCTCTTGGTAGTATTGTTCAAAAGCATTGAGATTAGTTGCCAATGCGCCGCTTTGTCCAAAAGGTCTCAATCGCATATCGACTCGAAAAACAAAGCCATCTGCAGTGCGTTCATCTAAGCTGTTAATTAATTGTTGGCCGAGACGAGTAAAAAAAGCTTGATTGGTGATGGGTTTTTCCCCATTTGTTTCGCCTTCTTCACCATAGACAAAAATCAAGTCGATGTCAGAGGACAAGTTAAGTTCATTTGCTCCATATTTCCCCATAGCGATGACCATGAGCTTTTGTGGTTGTTTGTTATGTTCACCAATGGGAGTGCCATGGATTTCACAGGCTTTTTCATATAACCAATTGAGAGTGATTTTAATGACGCTGTCAGCAAGATTGCTTAAATTAATGATGGTTTCTTTGAGTGTGCTAAGTTGATTGATATCACGCCAAATAATGCGAAAAAGTGCTTCGTTACGAATTATTCTGAGCAGTTTTTTAAGTTCTGAAGTAGTGCTGATGCTATCAATTCGTTGCTTGATAAGTGATGCGTAAGATTGTGGGCTATTGAAATAATCAGGGTTGGTGAGAAATGCTTCCATGATTTGAGAGTTTGCCATGCAATAATTGAGTGCATAATCGCTGCATAGAAGTACATTTGCAAATGGTGTTAATGTTTCTTTGTTTGAAAAAATTTGATCATTAATTTCTTTTTCAGCTGTTAACACTTGAATTTTTTCCCATTGACTATCGAGCAGAGTGATGAGTTTTGGATGGTCAGTTATATCGGGTGATTTTAATAAAGTCATGTGAAATAATTTTATGAGAGTAAAGAGTTATATAGAATTAATTATAGTTTATTGTTCTTGTAAATTTATGAGCTGATATTGAGTGAGATATTTCCTGAAAATATTTATATACCTTAAAATAAAAGCACAATATTTTTGTGCGAACTGACTGTTTTTTATCGATTTCAATGTGAATGCGATTATTGCTTAAAATTGCATATCTAAAAAGGGATACTATTATTATAAATATATAACAGAAAATCTAATATCATCTGTGATGAAAGACTGTTAACTTCCAATTATTTTTGAGTTATTTTTAGTTGAAATTAAAGTGAATGCTCTGAGTATTTTTTTGCAAATTAAATAGTAACACAGTTTAATAAAAATATAGACTGAATCTAATTAGTTATAAGATCAGTGAAGTTAATTAAGAGGGAAGTTGATGAGTAAGCCGAAAGGATATGTTGATCCAAAATATCTTCAAGCCACAGGCGATCGTATAAAAAAACTTAAGGATCGTACCTATCAATGTATGAAAGTTGCAAAAGGTCACAAGGTGCTTGATGTGGGCTGTGGTCCTGGTGCGGATACTATTTCTTTGGCACAACTCGTTGAATCAAGTGGAAAAGTTTGTGGTGTTGATTATGATGGTGAAATGATCTTGGCGGCTAAAAGAAACGCTGAGAATTTGGGTGTCAGTTTTTGGGTGGAGCATGAAAAAGCTGATGCGTCATTCATGCCATTTGAGGATGATTATTTCGATTCATGTAGAAGTGAAAGACTCTTTCAACATTTACAAAATCCAACGGCAGCTCTGAGTGAAATGGTTAGAGTGACGAAAGATGGTGGTTGGATCGTGGTGTTGGATCCAGATTGGGGCTCTGTGAGTATTGATACGGATGAAATTGATATTGAGCGGCGATTATTTCGTTTTCATGCTGATCAAATGACGTTTAATGGCTATTCTGGACGTAAACTATATCGCCTGTTCAAGCAGCAAAGTCTAAATGATGTATTTTTCGAAATATTTCCAGTCGCAGTGACAAGTTATTCTCTTGTGCGCCAAATGTTAGCATTTGAAAGATTAGAGAAAGAAATTGTTGCCAAAGGTGTAGTCACGAATGGTGAGCTTAATCATTTGCTCAATAAATTTGAACGAGCTGAAGCAGAAGGTGTATTTTTTGGATATGTAAATATTATGCTAGTTGCCGGTCGCAAGTGAGCATGTTTTAGTCAGCCCATGGATTTTCACAGATTTATCTGCAGGAATCTATTTAGCCGATATAAAAAATTGTGATTGACGTTCATGTGGAGTACTTTTTATAGCAGTTAATTTCCACTTGGATTCCTTGCTAAATTATATAAAGCCTTTCTAATTCTTACGGCTTAGTATTATAACTTTAAGAGGTATATGAATATTTTTTTCAAAATAATTGTATATATTTTGATGATATTTTTTGCTGCAATATTGGCTGTAATCTATGGTGCTATTCATGATCAAATTAGTTATTCTTTTTCAGCAGAATATTTCACGCGCTTTAAATTCATACAGTTTGATATGCCTTGGGCTCAAGACTCCCCTAGGTTAGGTGCTGCAATTGTTGGCGCATTAGCAACTTGGTGGATGGGTGTTTTAATTTATTTTCCTTTAGGGTTATTTGGATTTATGTTTGCAACGCCAAAACAAATGGCAATATTTTTGTGTAAGTCATTCATTGTGGTTGTTGCTGTAGCACTTGCTGTTGGTTTGCTAGGGTTAATGTATGGCTATATAGTTGTAGGTGAGCAAACTATATCAGATTATATCGATTGGGTTTGGCCAGGTGTTTCAAATCCTGTTCAATTTGTTCGAGTGGGATATATGCACAATGCAAGTTATTTGGGAGGTCTGGTAGGCTTGATAGTGGGCGTTAGCTATCTGGTGATTTCTAAGAGAATTGCCAACAATCGTTAATAATAGATATTAAATAAACTATTATGGTGCCGGGGAGAGGACTTGAACCTCCACGGAGTTGCCTCCACTAGCACCTGAAGCTAGCGTGTCTACCAATTTCACCACCTCGGCGTGGGATGTTGACTTTAATAACACCAAGACAACTTGTCAAATTATCTTTTTAGCGCTGAGTGAATCTAATAATCTTCTATTTTAGTGTTTTTAAATCAAAAAAATGCTGATGAATTGGCGTTTGAATAGCTATTTTGAAGTTTTTAGGTGAAATGATTTAGGTGTTTTTGTTTAATTGCCTTGCTAGGGTGATTTATGGCTCTAAAAAAGGCTGGTTAAAAATAGATAAAAATTAGCTTGTATCGTAGTTTTAAAGTAGTATGTCAGCAATTATATTATCAAATCAGGTATGCAAATTTGAAGAAAAAAGCAGATCCCTTTGCCTCAAGGGAAGCAGAAAACTATGAAAACCCTATTCCAAGTCGGGAGTTTATTTTACAACACCTTGCCGATCGTGGTGGTCCAGCAACGCATGCGGTGCTATGCCATGAACTTAGCATGCTTTCAGATGACCAAATTGAAGCATTAAGGCGAAGGTTGCGTGCAATGGAGCGCGATGGCCAATTAATTTTCACACGGAAGAGAAGCTATGGGTTGGTTGATAAAATGGACCTGCTTTGTGGTTATGTTGGTTATCAAAAAGATGGTTTTGGTATATTTAAAACAGATCAATGTTTAGACCCAATTTACTTGTCACCTAGACAAATGCGAATGGTTTTTGATGGCGATAAAGTATTAGTCCGGGTATCTGAAGTGGATGGTCGAGGTAAGCGTGAAGGAGTTATTGTCGAAGTATTAGAACAAAATACAAAACTAGTAAAGTCAATTTAAACCAAAAATCCTTATTATAATCGTGATGCCATTGTGATTGT
>JAUIKI010000086.1 GCA_030430875.1 Gammaproteobacteria bacterium
ACAACAAGAGCAACGTCGTTGCTAGTGGCATTGCAGTTGATATCACAAAAATTGATGGTGCATTAGATGTCACCATCACCAATGAGCAAAATGCAACAATTGAATCAAATGGTTTACTTGACGGTGTTTCAGCGGCAATACTGCTTGAAGATGATCTGATAAATGGTAATGCTGCCGACGAAGCTAACGAAATAGCTGTTATCCATAATGACGGACAAATTCTTGCTTCTTTGGATGCCATCAAAGCAATTTCAATCGAAGACTTGACCATTAACAACAGCGAAACTGGCGTAATTTTGGCTGGGGAAGGTATTAACCCAGGTTCAGCCGTTTCTTTATTAGAAACCAATGCTGTTATTAACAACTCCGGTGAGATTCGTGTGCATTTGGATTCAGCAGCAATTGTTTCAGATAGTTCTGATCAGGCCAATGGTATTACTCTTGAAGTGAATAACCAGGGATTAATCCAGTCCATTTTCACAGGTGGCAATGGGATTATGGCTAATGGTTTAGAATCAGTCTTGATTAACAATAGTGTGGATGGCCAGATTTTTGCTAACTCTTTTGCAATTAGTTCAGCACAGGTGCTGAATACTGCAATCAATAATGATGGCTATATTTCAAGCCAAGATTTTATTGGTGTTTCTGTTTCTGATTCCGGTGTTTTAGCTGGGGATAGTGTGGAAATTAATAATGGAGTTGACGCAACCATCCTAGCTGAAGAGATTGGAATTTTTATCAGTGCTATTGAGAATGTCGTAGATAGTGATGCTGATGATAATACGAATGGTATTTTCAATGCGGGTTTGATCCAAGCTGGAGACGCCGGAATATCAATAGTTGACGCATTAAATGTTGATATTGCAAGCACGGGTGATATTTTAACAACAAATGACAATGGTGTTGCTGTTTTAGTTGTTGATATTGCTGGAACGGACGATGTATTTAACCTCTTTAATTCTGGTTTGGTTGAGTCGACTGGAGTGGGAAGTCGAGGTGTTGAAACGTCAGAGGTGAGTCGTGTTTTGATTGATAACCTTGGCATTGTTCGAGCCGAAGATATTGCTATTAACTTGATCGGTTCTCGAATTAATGTAATCAACAATGATACATCTGGTGAAATTGTTTCTGTTAGCGGCACAACCGCTATCGTATCAACTGGCGATGCAGTTGATACATTCAATCATCATGGTTTCTTGAAAGGCGACGCTTTGTTTAATGGTGACAATGATGCTGTGAATTTATTCACAGGCATGATCATTGATGCAGACAGCATTATTGATGCTGGAGAAGATGTCGGTGATGCTGATGTTGATACGCTAACTTTATTGGATGTTGGTGTGGGTGAAGGTTCAACAAACTTTGATCAAATGACTGGTTTTGAGGTCGGTGCTCTTAACTCTGGTGATTGGACTGTTGCAGGAACTGGTGTGACAACGTTTGATCAGAGCTTTACCTTAGGTAGTGTCGATGGTGGGATTCTACGCATTGGTGGAGTGAATCCAGATTACAATACACTGACTATTAACACGCCTGAATTCAATCATATTGCTTCAGGTAAATTAGTCATTCACCATAATGGAGCTGTGAATCAAGAAACTGATGTGTTGGCAATAAGAACAGGTGCTGCCAATCTTGGAGACGGTTCTGAAGTTGAATTGGTCTTAGATCAATCACTGGAATTGAAAATTGGTGATATCAAGGACTACACTTTCTTAACAGCTGATGCTGGTGTCAACGGTGAGTACTCAATAGTTTCTCCAACCATTAATTCATTCGTAGTTAGTCGAGAGATTATCTACGATCCTAATGAGGTGACTGCACGTTACAGCCGAATCGCCTATGAAGATGTTACTGGGTTGAAATATTTTAATCACATTTCAACAGCAGTTCAGTCTTCTAACATCCTGCAAGCTGGTGTCTACAGTGGTGGTGTGGAATCATTGTTGCTCAGATTGGACGATGAAGGAAACCTTGATACGTATAAAGATATCTTGGCATCAGTTGATGGTGAAGCATACTTTGGTTTGAATCGCATGTTGATTCAAGCGAATGATGCCTCAATTGCGGCGATCACTAACCATTTGCGAACGCGTGGTTTGGCTTGTCCAGAGCGAACCGATCAAACAGTAACCTGCTTTGAAGACAAAGTAACTGGTTGGGTTGATGTAACTTATGGATCTAATGATTTAGATCGTCAAGAGGAACACTTCCAGTTTGACAACGAAATTACCAGCTTTTCAGCTGGGGTTGATGTTGCACTCTCTGATCGTTTCGAAATAGGTGGAATGGTTAGCTACCACGATGTTGAGACAGATATTGCTTCTCCAGGTGGCTTGATGAATGCTGATGCCGATGCACAAATCATTGGTGTTGATGTTTATTTCAGAGACAGTGCTCCTTTCTCAGACCGTAGCTATGCAGTTGTTGGTCTAGGTTATCATCATGCATCAGACATGGAAATGGATCGTGATTTGTATATCCCAGCGTCAGAAAATCAAGCAGCAATTTGGGAAAACTTTGAAGGTGATGCTGATGGACGATCTCTTCGTGCCTTTTTAGAGGCAGGTTGGGAAATTCCAGTTGGTAGTATGGAAGCAGTGCCTTATGTTCGTGCTGATTTCCAACACATTGATGTTGATAATGTCACTGAAAGCTCAACCTCAAATTTGGCACAGCATGTTAACTTAGATGAAGTTAGCCGTGTTGCTGGTGAGTTTGGTGTGAACTTGCAGGGTATTGTTGAAAATGGTGAAACAACGATGTTGTTTGGCTTGACTCCAAAAGTCAAATATATCTTCTCTGGAATTGAGCAGGATTTAGAGGTTAATTATGCTCACTTGCCATCAGAGTTCAGCACGCCTAATCAATCTAACGATGACGGTCAATTCACCTACGGTGTTGGCGGAAAAGTTGGTGTTCGATTCGGCAATGTTGTGTTAGATGCTGAAGCTGATTATATGACTGGCAGTGGTCTTGATGCATGGAATGCTGGTATTAAAGCTAGCTTCAATTTCTAAAGACTCACAGGTTAGTTTCATAGAAAAGGCCCTCAATTGAGGGCCTTTTTTGTTGCTGAAGATTTATAATTTAGGGCAGCGTTAGATAGCTGAATTCACTTCTCGTTAACTCATTGTTTTAATTGCATGAATTGATTTTTCTGCTGTGGTTAAGTCAGTGATGACAATTTTGTCAAAATACAAGTAAAACACTCTCGTAGAATGCCGTTAAATTTGCATAAATGGAATTTGGTTTGATTCCAAAACTCTCTATCCTGTTAATAATGATTGTGCCAATCAGTAAATTACTCACTGTTATTCATGCAATAGCATTTAAATTCGCTGACATCCAATGCAGAAATCACTTCAAACCATGGAAGTATTGGAGGGGAATGCCAGATATTGGTTTTTTAAGGATGTATAGTAATTCCCCTATAAATCAGAGCAATAAAATAAAAGTTAATTGAAACTTGACCACTATACAATCTGAGACCTTTGTCATCCTCAATAATGACAATGCACCAATGAGAGCATCGCTTGAAAGTATCGTTTTATGAAGAAATTACTATAAAAAAACGGTGTTATGCCTGAATTATTTAGTGTTTAAGATATTTAATCATCCTTAAACACTAATCATGTTGGGTAAACTTGCTTAAATAGGCTAAATTATCCAGCTTACTTGTGTGTTAGCTATCACCATCACGTAACGTGCTGACAATGTGATGTAGTTTTTCTGCAGAAATGGCATTTGGCTGCAATGATTCACCTGCTACTACATTGATTTTTGACCAAAAACGCTTAGGGAGTTTGGCAAATGCAGATTTTTCATGGTGGCTGAAATAGCTTCCCCATAATCCTTTAAGGGCCATGGGTACTACTGGAACAGGAGTTCTGTTGATAATTTTTTCTATACCAGGTTTGAATTCACCCATCTCGCCTGTTTTGGTGAGCTTTCCCTCAGGAAAAATGCAAATGATATCACCATCTTCTAATGCCTGAGCTATTACATCAAATGCTTGTTCATAGGCAACAGGATTTTCATTTTTTGAGGTGATGGGAATAGCTTTTCCAGTTTTGAAAATAAATTTTAAGATAGGAATGCGGAAAATAGGCTCATACATGACAAATCGAACAGGCCTTCTACATGCACCACCAATAATTAATGCATCAACATAGCTTACATGATTACATACTAATACAGCTGGACCTTCATCGGGAATATGATCAAGCCCTTGATGTTTAACACGATACATGGTGTGTGTTAGCATCCAGATTAAAAATCGCATCAAAAATTCTGGGACAAGTGTGTAAATATAAGCGGCAACTAGAATGTTTAATCCAGCAATAATTAAGAAAAACATTGGAATAGATAAGTTGAATACACTTAAAATGACAATGCCAAGTAGTGCTGATGCCACTAAAAATAAAGCATTTAGAATATTATTTGCAGCAATGACGCGAGCTAAATATGATTTTTCTGTGCGGCTTTGAATCAGCGCATAAAGCGGTACGGTATAAAATCCTCCAAAAAATCCAACGCAAACTAGGTCAATTAGAATGCGCAGGCTACCTCCTGATGCAATGAATTCAGTCCGAGTTAATAGCTCAGTTGTTATTGGTAGTGCAAACTGTTGTTGAGCAAAAAACAAATCAATACCAAAAATACTCAGTCCAATGGAACCTAGTGGAACTAATCCCAATTCTACTTTGTGTCCTGATAAGCGTTCACAAAGCAATGAGCCTAGGGCAACACCAATTGAGAACATGGCAAGGAGTAATGTCACAACACCTTCGTCAGATTGCAAATAAATCTTAGTGAAATTTGGAAATTGGGTGAGATAACTTGCGCCTAACATCCAAAACCAAGAAATCCCAAGTACGGATAAAAAAACTGAGCGTTCTTTGCGAGCAAATTGAATGGATTGCCAGGTTTTTGAGAAAATATTTAAACTAATTTTAATGTTGCTCGCATCAGGTTTTGCAGAGGGAATAAATAAACTAATTATCCAACCTAGGAATGCAACGCTAATGATTGTAGCGGTTATCCAAAATGTTTTATTTTCAAGTTGAATTAGTTCCCCTGCCAAAATAGTGCCAAGAAGAATGGCTACAAACGTTCCCATTTCAACCAGACCATTGCCTCCAACCAGTTCATCTTCACGTAAATGCTGCGGTAGAATTGAATATTTTACTGGCCCGAAAAAGGTTGATTGAGTGCCCATAAAAAATAAAATAATCAATAAGGCATATAATGATTCAAAATAAAACGCGATTGCTGCTGCAATCATAATGCAAATTTCTGCGAATTTAATGCGACGTATTAATGAAGATTTTTCATATTTATCTGCAATTTGACCTGCGATGGCAGAAAGAATAAAGAAGGGTAAAATAAATAGTGCAGCAGCAAGGTTGTTTAGTATGTCTGTATTAAAATTGACGGTTGCATGATAGCTAAATAGAAGCAACAGAGCATTTTTAAAAATATTATCATTAAAAGCCCCAAAAAACTGTGTCCAAAAGAAAGGAGCAAATTGTTTTTTTCTAAGTAGTTGAAACTGACTTCTAGAGGCTTTATTTTTTTTATCATCCATTGTTAAGATGCTCTCTAATGATTGTAAAGACTTCAGCTCGAATCGATTGTGATTCATTAACCAGTTGATGGCGTGCTTCAGGAAGAAAATAAATTAATGGATCATCAAATTTAGTTTTTATAATTTCAAGATTGTGGCGCCAGTCAACAGTTAAGTCATTACCACCTTGGATGATAGTAGGTTTAAATTTGCTTTTTGAGGCTGTTTCAATTGTTTTAATCCACTGCTTGAGTGCGGAAATCCACACGATAGGAATGTAATGTGGTTGTAGAGGATCGTGGTGCTTTAGGAAATCTAAAAACAATTGATCATGGCTATTGTACGAAAATTTACGCTTTACTTTTTTTATAAAAGGCCTTAGTAGATAATAAAGCAGTTTAGTTGATCGCCATTGGAAGGGGCGAACTAGTGGCGCTAAAAAGATTAGCTGATTGAATGATGATTGCTCTTTATGTGGAGATGGAGCTAACAGATAGTCCATTGTGATTGCTGCGCCAGTGCTTTGCGCTATCACTGACAGATTATCAATCCCGTGTTTTTTTAACAGGTCTAAAACGTGAATGAATACCAGCGTATAATCTGAGAAGTTTTTGATGGCAGCAGGTGTGCCACTAGATAATCCATGGCCAGGTAAGTCGAATATAACTACAGAGTAATTTGTTTCAAGACAGAATTTAATAATATGCCTAAAAATGCCAACATGATCAAAGTAGCCATGCATAATGATTATGGTGCCTTTGGGATTTTGCAGTGAAAAATGATGGCAAGCTATATTGAACCCGGATGATTCAATATAGCCAAAATGATGTGCTAAACCAGAGTGTTGTTTTGAAAAATTAATTTGGTA
>JAUIKI010000087.1 GCA_030430875.1 Gammaproteobacteria bacterium
GCAGCTATTCTGCGGCGAGTTACCTTCAATAACTCAAGAAGCAACCAAACCTTTAAGCAGCCAAGAAAAAAAGAAGCTGGAGAGTCAGGCGAGAAAATTAACTGATTTATACCTTGATTACCTAGCAACAGCTGATTTTAAAAAAGCATATGCTTTATTTTCGAGAACACTTAAAGAAAGCGTAAGCCATCAGAGATGGGAAAAAACCAAAAAGCAACTCATTAGTCAACCAGGGAAATTATTACGACGTGAAATTTGGAACGTAACTACTTATGTTGACCCTCCGTCCTCTGTGCAAAAAGGGGTATATATTGCGACAGATTTTGATAGAGAATACACAAACTTACCCATATTTTGCGGTTATTTGGCATGGTATTTAGAAGGCAATGAGCTAAAGCTGATTCGAGAGGATATAGGTAGGGTTGATTCCAAGGACTTTAGTGAAATGAGTGTTGAGAAGTTGATGGCGATTAAATCAAAATTTCGATGCAAGCCTTCAACAAACAAATGAAGGCGGATTGAGCTGCGCGTAATCCACCGAAATAGATACCATCAAATGGTGAATCAATCATGTCTATGACTTCACAGGAAGCCTCATCAAATTGATGGAAATAGTTTATACCTATCTGAAATGACGTGGCTTAAATTGGGAACACAACCACCTTTGTTTATGGTGAAGCAGGTTTTAAAAGAGTTGAAAATGGAAATAAAAGTAAGTGATCTAGAGCAGCTCACTAAAAAAATGTTTGAATATATTAAAGATCAAGAAATACAATCTATAACTATTGAGAAAGATTTTTATTGGAATGTATCCTATGAGGAAAAATATGATTCATATCAAGAACCTGCTGAACTAGATGTTGGTCAGCTTACTGATGATTGGCAAGAGTTGTTAAATATTTTGAACGGAAAATCTGAGTTGTGTAATCTTGCTTTTGTTTGGTTAGCGCAGATATTGCATGCTATTGGTTTGCATGATAAGTTAAAGCAAGTGTAGGGTGTAGATGAAAATTAAGCTGTGTTTATGTGCTTTCATCATGTTGTTTTCTTCTGTGGGGTGTTCAGAAAAACAAATAGCCACTTTTTCAGAAAAAGAGCTACATGTTCTTGAAGAACAATTAAAAGAAAGCGAGGATTTTTCATTTTTTGATAAAGGTGATTATTATCTTGCTCAAAAATCAGATGGCCAAGTTTTTTATGTTTTCACCAACAAGTTACACCCAGGATATCCCGGCTATATTAAATGGACAGTTTCTATTGAGAATGAAGAAGTGATATTAAAAGCAGAGTCAAATCATGATGGCAATGAAAAAGCATTTCATGAATTTGAAACGACAATGAATGATTTAATGTTGAAGCTTTTGAAGCAAGAAATTTAAAGCAAATATAGATCTCGCAGGGTAGATTGAGCTGCGTGTAATCCACCAAAATCAATATCTTCCTGGATTACGCTCGTTCCTCGCTAATCTAGGCAATTGTTAATAATTTCTATCATGATTTACTTGATAGATGCTTGACAATTTATTGGTTAAATATGTATAGTTAAGATATACATATTTATAATGGTGGATATAATGCAAGCATCTATTATTGATTTGCGTTACAAAATGAAAGATGTTCTTAAAGCGCTTGAGCGTAATGAAGACGTGACAATTTTATATCATGGTGCGATTAAAGGCGTGATAACAAATCCCGTCAGGCACACTGATATCAAAGTCATTAATCATCCTTTTTTTGATATGGATGAAACAAAGGAATCAATTGATGCATCCATGGAAAATCTAAGAGGCGGTCGGTTTCGTGATCTTTGATACAGATATATTTATCTGGATTCAACGTGGTAATTATAAAGCAGCACAGCTTGTCGATAAAAGTAAGGAGCGTTTTTTGTCGCTTCAAACTTATTTGGAACTCCTACAATCTGCTAAAAATAAAAAGCAGCATGATCATACAAAAGCGTTTTTAATTGACTATGCCTTTAAAGTTATTCCACTTTCAGAAAATATAGGGCATCGAGCAGCAGTTTATATAGAAGAGTATGCATTGTCTCATGGTCTTCGAGCAGCAGATGCCATTATTGCAGCAACTGCGACAGAACATAACATGCAGCTATGCTCCAGTAATGCAAAGCATTTTAAACCTATCAAAGAGCTGAACCTTAAAATTTTTAAAGCATAAGCTTAAAAGCTAATCAAGGTTACGATTTCTTTTGTGTATTAGCTCAGATCAAGTCTGAGCCAAATTCTTTTCAATTCAATCACTTTTCTATAAGTGCTTGAGCTGAGTTCACAGCAAAGACAATAGCTAATAATGATATAGATAATAGTGATTTTTTCATGGTGTTATACCTCTGTTGTAGTTAATTCTTACATCTTATTGCAAAGGTTTCGGTTTATGATTAAGATTAAAATATGCTGCAAAGCAGTCTGTTTTTATAAGTCAAATGGATAAAAAGGCGCTCTCAATCTTCTTGTTCGCCATCTGCGTTTCTATCACTAATTTGCTATCACAATATGCGTAACCAGATTTTTCAACTCTCAGCATTGCTGGCTAGTCTTGCTATTTTGGGTATTGGTAATGGCCTGCAAGGGACATTAATTGGTTTGCGCGCAGGTGTGGAAGGCATTGAAACAGATACCCTGGGTATCATCATGTCAGCCTATTTTATTGGCTATATCTCAGGCTCGATTTATATTCCTCGTTTAGTCGAGAGTGTAGGGCATATTCGCACTTTTGCTGCGATGGCTTCAGTGATCTCAGCAATTGCCTTGCTGTATATTCTGGTTATTTCTCCCACGATGTGGTTTTTGTTTCGTCTAGCTAATGGTTTTTGCTATGCGGGTTTAGTCCTTGTGGCTGAAAGTTGGATTAGTAGTCATAGTGATAAGCAAAATCGTGGATTTATTTTATCTATCTACAGTTTTATTGTCATGGCAGCTTGGGCTACCGGTCAGTTGTTACTTAATATTGCGCCACCCAAAGGCTTTGAATTGTTTTTATTAGTCTCAATTTTATTATCACTATCTTTAGTTCCTGTGACATTAAGTCGTGTCAGTCGTCCAGGTGATGTCAGTGCGACTCGCATGAAATTTAAACGGTTATTTCAGCTATCACCCACTGGGTTTATTGGAACCTTTATTGCTGGAATTGTGTTTAATGGATTTATTGCATTAGGCCCACGCTATGGACAAGAATTATCACTATCTACCACGCAAATTTCTCACTTTATGTTTATGGTGATGTTAGCTGGTGCCTTATTTCAACCAATGCTAGGTTGGCTTTCTGATCGCATTGATCGACGTAAAGTCATTTTCACGAGTAGCAGCATTGCTGCCGTGTGCAGTTTGATCTTGGCAACACAACTTATCCCCATCAATAAATTTTCGATTTATAGCTTAATTTTTTTATTCGGTGGTTTTTTGATTCCAATTTATGTGGTGTGTATAGCGCATATTAACGATCATGCAAAAGACCATGAGCGCATTGCTATCACAGGCGGCATGATTTTAATTTATGGCGTTGGCTCCGCGTTGGGCCCCATTGTCGCCGGTTTTTTTATGGAGTTTTTAGGAAGCAATGGATTGTTTTGGTTTACAGGAAGTATTTTATCATTGTTTTCAATGCTTGCCTTATTTCGCTATTTTCAACGACCACCCGTGGATGAGGATGAAAAAGATAGTTTTGTGGCATTGCCGCGTACCACACATGTCATAGCCAACTTGGAAGAAGCCACAGATTTGAATTCAAATCAGAAAAATTAACAATGAAATGAAGGAAAATATATTTTTGATTTTGTTACTTTCATTGTTAATTAGTTCGATGGTTATAAGTCTTGTTTATGTATATGATTTTAGAAAAAATGTTAGTATCTTTTTAGCGAAAGTAGACCCAATTTATACAACCCTAGCAATGAATCATATAATCAATTAGTTAATAACATAGGAGCTGATAAAGTAAATTCTCATGCTATTAAAGAAAAAATTAATGGTAAGTTATTGATTATGTTAAGCTAAATTAAATTAATTGATTTATTTGGCTGCTTATTAATGTTAAATACCGATGTGGATGCTTTCAGTTTCGGTAATTAGGCTAAACTTTAAATAAATAATCTCACTTTATTGATTAATTATTTTTTAATGATAACTCAATGGTTTTCATTCAGTTATGAAAATCCATCTTTAAAATCACATATTTCTTATGCAAAAAATTACAGCATTTATTGACTCATCATACCAAAACATAATTTTGGCTTACCCTAAAAGCACGCTAATATTGCTCATTATAGTGACGTTGGCATTCTCAATGTTTATATCTCAATTTAAACTTGATGCATCAGCAGAGTCATTAGTACTTGAAAACGACGAATCGTTGCAGATTTATCGAGAGATGAATCGTGATTTTACAACGAATGAGTTTTTAGTTGTCACATTTGAACCTATGCAAGCATTATCTGAATCAGCTAGCCTAGCAACATTGCAGAAAATCCATCAAGCTTTTCAGATTATGCCAGGCGTTTCATCAGTTAATAGTGTTTTGAATGTCCCTATTGTGGAATTGGCCAATAAAGAAGATGTTGCAAACGGTGTTTTTCCGACAATTAATTCAGGAAAAGTTGATGCTAAGCAAGCATTAAAAATCATTCAAGCAAGTCCACTCTATAACAAATTTTTATTAAGTGATGATGGAAGAACTACAGCGATTCAAATTAATCTAATTCGTGATGAAACTTATTATTCACTGTTGAAACAACGTAATGTCTTGAATGAGAAAAAACAACAAGGTCAAATATCTGAAGTTGATAAACAAGAACTAGCAACTGTTTCTAAGCAGTTTAGTGCGCACGCTGATGAACTGTCAAAACAACAAAGTCAGTTGATTGAAGAAGTAAGATTGGTTATGAATGATTATCGTGATCAGGCGCAACTTTTTCTAGGTGGTGTGCCAATGATTGCTAACGATATGATTGACTATGTGCGTTCTGATTTGTTGATTTTTGGCATCACAGTGACTGTGTTGTTGATTGTCATGTTGGTGATGTTCTTTGCCAGCTTTAAATGGGTTTTGCTGCCAATCATTTCTTGTGCGATTAGCAGTGCGCTTATGTTAGGTTTGATTGGTTTTCTGAACTGGCCAGTAACTGTTATTTCATCAAACTTTATATCGCTACTGTTGATCATGACATTAGCTATTAATATTCATCTTATCGTCCGATATCAAGAATTGCAGCTTAACTTTCCAGAGTATGATCAACTGTGGTTGGTTGAGCAAATGGTCAAGAAAATGGCCAAGCCCTGTTTTTATACAGCACTAACAACCATTATTGCTTTTGGATCTTTAGTCGTTAGCGGTATTCGTCCAGTGATTGATTTTGGAATGATGATGGTGTTAGGGGTTTTGGTGGCTTTTTTTGTGACGTTCTTATGGTTGCCTTGTGGTTTGTTGTTGCTGTCAAAAGGCAAGCCGCCAATTCTTAATAATCGAACTCAGGCTGTCACGTTAGCAATTGCTCGGTTCATCGAAAAGCGCTCAGCGATTGTTGTTTTGGTGGCAGTAATTTTGAGTGGAGTAAGCGTGTTTGGTATATCACGTTTGAGTATTGATAATCGATTTATTGACTATTTCAAAAGCCACACTGAAATTTATCAAGGTATGCAGTTGATTGACCAAAAACTGGGAGGCACCACGCCACTTGATATCATCATCAAAGCTGAAGAGGAACCAATTAGTAATGCAGAAGAAGATGATTTTGCAGATGATGGGGGGACAACATCATTTTGGTTGAATCAATATAAGCTTGCTGACATTGAAAAAATGCACAATTTCCTCAATGCGCTACCAGAGACTGGTAAAGTTTTATCGTTGGCAACCAGTATTAACGTGATTGAATCAATTCCTGGTTTTGCAGATATGAGTGATTTTGAATTGGCATTATTGCCAAGCGCTTTATCTCTTGATGTTCGAAAAACTTTGATAGATTCTTATTATTTAGTTGAGAATGAAAAGATTCGCATTAATGTTCGATTGATTGAGTCAAATCCTGAATTAAAGCGCAATGAGCTATTTGAAAAAATAACAGATTTTTTAACGGATGAGATGAATTTGAATGAAACGCAATTTCAACTGACCGGCATGGCAGTTTTATATAATAATATGCTGCAAAGTTTATTCCAGTCACAAATTCTCACCATTGGCGCAGTGTTTTTAGCAATCATGGCTATGTTTATAGTGCTATTTCGTTCAATTTCTGTATCTATTATTGCCATCATTCCTAATTTATTAGCAGCAGGTGCTGTGCTAGGTTTCATGGGTTTAATTGGTACACCATTGGATATGATGACAATTACGATTGCGGCAATTACTGTTGGTATTGCCGTTGACGACACCATTCATTATATTCATCGATTTCGTTCTGAATTTTC
>JAUIKI010000088.1 GCA_030430875.1 Gammaproteobacteria bacterium
CAACTTGGTACAATTGAACTAAAACTTAAACAAAAATTACTCATGCAACAACCTGTCTATGCACTAGAATCCGTTGAAGAAGCTGGTTTTCTTAAAAACATATGGCACGATTTTTTACTACTTTTCTAACATTACGTAAAATTAACTTTTCCTAAGGCCATGTCCATTGCTTATTTAAATGGGGAGTTCATGCCCCTTAATGAGACAAAAATCTCAGCGCTTGATCGCGGGTTTTTATTTGCTGATGGTGTTTATGAAGTAATTCCTGTTTTCAATGGCAAACCATTTCGCCTAGACGAGCATTTATTTCGCCTTGAAAGTAGCCTGGAAAAAATCAAATTACCTAATCCAATATCACCCGAAGAGTGGCAATCAATCATCATCGATCTGATCGAAAGAAATAATGCAGGACATCAGTCCATTTACCTGCAAATCACCCGAGGCGCTGCCAATGAAAGAAATCACGCTTTCCCAACAACACCAATTGCACCCACCCTATTTTTAATGAGTACGCCTCTGCAAATTGAAAATAATCAACCTAGTCCCATTAGAGCAATAACCTGCGATGATATTCGCTGGAAACATTGCGACATTAAATCTATCGCATTATTACCCAACATTTTACTCAGACAACAAGCCATAGAACAAGGTGCTCAAGAAGCTATTTTAATCCGCGATAATTATGTGACTGAAGGTGCTGCCAGCAATGTCTTCATTGTTAAAGATCAAGTGATACTCACCCCTATGAAAAATCAATTTATTCTTGGCGGGATTACTCGCGACCTACTCATAGAACTAGCCACAACTCATCAAGTAGCATTACGAGAAGAGGCAATCACGACAAACCAATTACAAACTGCAGATGAAGTTTGGCTCACAAGCTCAACGAAAGAAATTCTCCCTGTAGGGGAGATCAATGGAAAACTAATTAATAATGGTGAAATTGGACCTGTTTTTTCTCAAATGCAGGAACACTATCGACAATTTAAATCAACATTAGTTGACTGATTAATGAATGAGTTAAAAAAATCCAACGACACACCAAAACTAGTTTTTCCTTGTGATTACCCCATCAAAGTGATTGGCGTTGCCACCTCTGATTTCAAACAATTCGTCACCCAAGTTGTTAAACAACACTTTCCTGATTTTGATGAAGCAACCATTTCAGTAAGAGAAAGCGAACACAGTAATTATCAATCAATTGCCATAACTATATTGATCCAAGAAGAATCTCAAATTTATCCACTCTTCTTGGAACTAAAAGCTGATGATCGTGTTAAATTAGTGCTGTGAGCGAATCTATGACGACTCACTCAACCGTCGTTATCCGTCATCTAGGCCTCTCTGAATATCAGCCCATTTTGGATAACATGCGCACATTTACTGTTTCACGACAACCTGAAACGCTTGATGAGCTTTGGGTATTACAACATCCTGCAATTTATACTTTGGGTCAGGCAGGCAAACCAGAACATCTTTTGAATCCAAAAAATATTCCCGTTTTATCAGTTGATCGCGGCGGACAAGTAACCTATCACGGCCCAGGTCAACTCGTCGTGTACCTACTGATAAATATTAATCGCAAAAGTCTGACAACTAAAACATTTGTGAAAAAAATTGAAACCAGCCTTATTACCACGCTGCATGATCTTCATATCAAATCGACAACACGTGAAACCGCCCCTGGAGTATATGTTGGCAAGGAAAAAATTGCTTCATTGGGACTGCGCATCAAAAATGGATGTAGCTATCATGGGCTTAGCTTGAATGTCGCTATGGATCTTTCACCTTTCTTGGGCATTAACCCTTGTGGTTATGCCAACCTTGCAATGACTCAAATCCAAAATTTCATTCCAAAGATTAAGATGAAATCTGTCGAAATAGCATTAATTGATAACCTTTGTGCAGAATTTAGTTATACTAAGCGTGTCCAATCATCAGAATTACCAGTATATTAACGACATGGCACAACCTCCTAGAAAAAAACCGTCGCTTCAACCTGGCGAAAAACTCCGTGCAGCAGAAAAGCTAGCACGTATTCCTATTAAAATTGAACCCAGCGAAAAGTTAGCTCGCAAACCTGATTGGATTCGTGTGCGCATGTCTCTGTCACCTGAAGTCAATCGAATCAAAAAACTACTACGCGAAAACAATCTTGTCACTGTCTGCGAAGAAGCCTCTTGTCCAAATTTAGCAGAATGTTTCAGTCATGGGACTGCGACGTTTATGATTATGGGTGAGATTTGTACGCGACGCTGTCCATTTTGTGATGTTGCTCATGGCAGACCGCTAGCACTGGATGAAAGTGAACCCAAACATTTAGCGAACACCATTGCAAAAATGCAACTCCGCTATGTCGTTATCACCTCAGTTGATAGGGACGATTTACTCGATGGCGGTGCAAAACATTTTATAGATTGTATACGCGAGACTCGCGCACTAAATCCAGACATTCAAATAGAAACGTTAGTACCTGATTTTCGCGGTCGTTTAACAAAAGCATTGGATATCTTAATCACTCTACCACCCGATGTGTTTAACCATAATCTAGAGACAGTACCGAGACTTTATCCTGTAGCACGTCCTGGATCAGACTATCAACATTCGCTGCAATTACTAAAAGAATTCAAACAAGCAGCTCCCAATATCCCTACCAAATCAGGTTTAATGCTAGGACTTGGTGAAACAAATGCAGAAATTATTGAAGTAATGAAAGATCTGCGCAACCATGATGTTGATATGCTAACTCTGGGGCAATATTTGCAACCAAGCCGACATCATTTGCCTGTCATCCGCTATGTGCATCCAGATGAGTTTACTGAACTTAAAGAAACTGCTGAGAAACTTGGCTTTAGCCGTGTTGCAAGTGGTCCATTAGTACGTTCATCCTACCATGCTGATGAACAAGCAAAAGGAACATTTTGAGAGCGCTCTTAATCGATTTGGTTCCTTGCCTTTATTGACAACCAACAAAACTAACAATACTTCATTGAATAAGGCTTTTGCTACGCACTTAGTCAACTACGTAATCTCGCAATCAACTGCTCTAATTCCTCGGGCAAACTTGCTTCAACAACCTGTTTTTTGCCACAATCCATCATAAATTGTAGTTTTGAAGCATGTAAACACAACCGATTCAAACCAGATTTTTTCAAATTTTGATCCAGCACTGCATCACCATATTTAACATCTCCTACAATAGGAAAACCAGACTCTTTGGCATGCACTCGAATTTGATGGGTTCTCCCGGTAATCGGAAACGCTGACAAAATGGTGAAATCATCGCCCAGCCTTTTTCTGACCACAAATTTTGTGAGTGCATCTTTGCCTTTGTCAGAGTCCGCTATTACCAAACGTTCGCCTGACTTGAGCATAAATTTATGCAAAGGAAAACTAACTTCAGACAGGTCATCTGGCCATGACCCGTGGACCAAGCACCAATATTCTTTCAAAATAGAGTGATTTTTTAGCTGTTCATGAAGAAATGTTAATGATTGATATGACGTTGCCAACATTAAGCATCCTGACGTATCCCTATCTAAACGATGAACTAGCTCAGCAGTTAATAATTCTGGAGAAAGCTGACGCACAATATCAATCAAGCCAAATTTTAAGCCACTGCCACCATGTACAGCCAATTTTGTTGGCTTATTGATAACTAATACGGATGAATTATCTAGCAATATTGTTTCCTTAATTTGCCGTTTCAACCCTTCTGGAATAATGATTGACTCATCAGACTTATCTAATCGTACAATTGGTGGAATACGAATAATATCAGCTGCTTGGATACGATAATCTGGTTTAATTCGATGCTTATTTACTCTGACCTCGCCCTTACGAATCAACCGATAAATTCGGCTTTTAGGCACACCTTTTAGGTAAGTCAGGAGAAAATTATCAAGCCTTTGCCCCTCTTGGGATACCTCTATAGTCAAAAATTCAACAGCATATGGTAGTTTTAGTGACATGGAATTGTTTTATTTATAATTAAGTTGCTTAAATTTCGATGATTTTGCAATCAAGCTGATGCAAATCATTGATTCTCCTACAATCGAGATTGCTAACCAAGAAAAATATTGCTATATTTCAGGGCATTATGTCGTTAACATAATCACAATTGATTGAAGTGTGCTTCAATTACAAGAAAAAGGTAACCATTTTACTGAAAATTCAGGTAATTTAGCTCGATAAATGGCATTCTTGAGTAGGAATTTATGGAATGTGGAGCATTGAGTATGAACAAAGTACTCAAAATTTGAATATATTTAACTAATTTTAAAAAAAACACGTATTGATACATCAAATAGCAAGACTAAACTCATTGGTACTGATGCTAGACCAACTTGAAAATTTGTTTGAAGTAATAGAACAACAATGAGAAAAATGACACTTAACGAGACCAAAAACAACATAACTCTTTGATTAATGAAGAATTAAAACCAGTTTAGTGACACATTCGTTCTTTACGACTGCAAAAACCAGTCTCGGTAAGTTTTTAAAGTGACTAATTTGATGTGCCTGCGCGTTTCAATAAATAAAGGAATCGCAGAACATGAAAAGAATGTTAATTAATGCAACACATATTGAAGAATTGCGTGTTGCCCTGGTCGAAGACCAAAAACTTTATGATCTTGACGTTGAATATGCCGCCAAAGAACAAAAAAAGGCAAATATCTACAAAGGCAAAATCACTCGCGTTGAACCCAGTTTAGAAGCAGCTTTTGTCGACTTTGGATCTGAGCGACACGGCTTTTTACCCTTCAAAGAAATTGCAACAATTTATTACTCTCACCAGCCTGAAGGCGAAGAAAAACCCAACATCAAAGATGTGGTGGCCGAAGGTCAAGAAGTCATCATTCAAGTTGAGAAAGAAGAACGTGGTAACAAAGGTGCTGCACTTACCACATACGTTAGCCTTGCGGGACGTTATCTAGTCTTAATGCCGAACAACCCCAAAGCTGGTGGCATTTCAAGACGGATAGATGGCGAAGATCGTCAACAACTACGAGCTGTTCTTGATGAACTAAATCTGCCTGAGGATATGGGAGTGATTGCGCGGACTGCAGGAATTGGTCGAAACCTTGAAGAACTCCAGTGGGATCTTGACTACCTTGTCCACCTTTGGCAGGCTATCAAAAATGCAGCTGAGCAACAGCCCTCTCCGTTTTTGATCTATCAAGAAAGCAATCTAATCATTCGAGCAATTCGCGACTATCTCCGACAAGATATTGATGAAGTCTTAATTGATAATGAAGATATTTTCAACGAAGCGGTTAACTTTACTCGTCAGGTCATGCCGCAATATGAATCAAAAATTAAATATTACTCAGACCCAGTTTCTCTCTTCATTCACTATCAAATTGAAAGTCAAATTGAGTCTGCCTTCAAACGCGAAGTAAATTTACCATCTGGCGGCTCAATTGTGATTGATCCAACAGAAGCGCTAGTATCCATTGACATTAACTCGTCTAAAGCCACTAAAGGTGGTGATATTGAAGAAACTGCTCTGCAAACCAACTTGGAAGCAGCTGAAGAAATCGCCAAACAACTAAGACTTCGTGATATTGGCGGACTAATTGTCATCGACTTTATTGATATGACCCAGAATCGTCACCAACGTGACGTTGAAAATCATATGCGTACTGCGCTGCAACAAGACCGAGCACGCGTTCAAACTGGTAGGATCTCACGATTCGGCCTACTTGAAATGTCTAGACAACGATTACGCCCCTCACTTGGGGAAACCAGTGGTTCTGTTTGCCCACGTTGTCATGGTCAAGGTGTGATTCGCGATGTCAAAGCAGCAGGACTTGCAGCACTACGTATTGCTGAAGAAGAAGCCGTTAAAGATCGCTCATCTGCTATTAAGTTAACATTGCCTGTTAATGTTGCAGCTTACCTCCTCAATGAAAAACGAGGCATGCTTGCTGATATTGAAAGTCGCTTAACAGTAAAAATTATCGTTATTCCAAATCCAAATATTGAGTCGCCAAGTTATGAAATTGATCGACTAAAACAACCAAAGTCTATCAAAGACCTTAATACAGCCTATTCTGATGATTTCAAGCGCCCTGTTCCAGAATTCAACCCCTCTGAAGAACAAATTGCTAATCAGCCCGTTGCTGCACTGAAAGAAATTGCTCGACAAACTCCAGCACCTGCACCAACAACTAAATCTAATAAAAAACCTGCAAAGCCGGGACTCTTAAAACGCATGTTTGGTATATTCAGCACTCCGGAGGCATCAGCACCACCCAAACCTCAACCTAGAAACCAGCCTCGCCAAAACACAAACAACAGAAACAACAAAGGTGGTAACTATCGTCGTCAAAATACTGTTCGCAAGCCAGG
>JAUIKI010000089.1 GCA_030430875.1 Gammaproteobacteria bacterium
ATGATCCCAGGCCCAAATCCAAGCGCATCTGTATTCACAATGTCAATTGTTTGAATATTGTCAATGGAGATTGCATGAGATTCAGATCCAAGAAAACCAAAATTGTTTGTAATCAGCCCAAAGTTAGTGATCAAAGCAGAATCATTTGTAATGCTATCGCCTGAGTTTGAAATGCTGATTGTTCCGGCAGTGGAGTCTGTTGAGACAATTCTCGCACCTAAACCGTTAAGAATATTAGTGGAATTATTATCATCTAAATTTATTGCTGAGCCGTCAATAGATCCTCCTGAGCTTCCTTGAATTAGAGATCCACTGAGATTGCGAATAGTCACTTGATTCATGCCGAGAGCAAAGATGGCGTCTCCTAAAGCGGTGATTTGTGATCCATCCGTGTTGCTAATTGTCAACACATCATTAAAGCCGGGTTTTTTATTACTAACTTCAATACCAAAGCTGCCTCCAATAATAGAAGCACCATCATCGTTATTAACAGTCACCGTTGATTGTGTTTCTGGAGCATTGACTCTTATCGCAGCACTATTTGTCGAAGTAATTGCTGCATTCACGCCAACATTATTGATAGCGACGTCTCCAATATTACTGGCATAAATTGCTGCAGCCCCAGAATTGGCACCTGTATTTCGAATTGTTAATACATTGTTAACAATAAGTGAATCATTGCCTTGGTCATCACCAACATCTATAAATTCTATCGTTGCAAGGTTTTCATCAGAAGATTCAATTAGACCGGCATTATTAACCACCACATCAACCAAATTTAACAACCTCATTGCAGGACCATCACCATTACCATCACTATCACCTAGCACTTCACCGCCAGCAAAATTATTAAGCGTCAAATTCCCCGAGTTTGCGCGGATTCCTATACCAGTGGCTGAAATTTCTCCGGCATTGTTAATAACCACATCGTCTGCACTTGAGAGTTCAATCGCTGATGAGTCAAAACCACTACTAAAGATATTTCCGTCGACGTCATTAGTGATATTGACCGACTGGACGCCCACAGTACTCAGCACAGTAGAAAGGCTGCCTGCTGTGCTTACTTCACCATTGTTTGAAAAATTTAGCGTGTCAGCATTTTGCACAAAAAAAGCAGACACTAAATTTCCCAGAGAAATCACTTTACCACCATTGTTGTTGATAGTATGTGTTCCACCAACGCCATCCAAATTAAAAACTGTATTAAATCCATTGCTTATTTCCGCAGTGCCCAAAAGATTGAACGTCAAATTAATTTCATTTGCGTCGTATCCATCATTAATCACTAACTCGCATGTGACGTTATCTCCATTTACAACAGCATTTTGAGCAGGATTACAAGCTGCTTGAGCTTGCACGGCACCCAAGCTCAAGATCCAAGCAGAAATTCCAGCGACTAACGGTTTTTTCGGTAAATTGATCATGTATTGACTCTCCTAAAGTATTAACTGATTCTGAAATGTGGTTTATCAAGCAACCAACGAAGCTTTGGGCAGAGATTATAGGCTACTAACAGGCTAACGCAAGTTTTTGTCAAAAACTCTCAACTGATCGAGCAAATTTTAATCGACACCTATTAGCCATCACTAATATGAGACCATTGCATTAGTTATCCCCATCTCAAGCACACCTGGAATTTTACTCATCATAAAAGATAGCCAGGCAAAATTCATACCCAGTATTAAATAGCGTAGCCTAGGAAAGTCGACAAAAGATGAACTATCGCCTGAATTAGAGGAATCACCCGATAAAGCCAAGCCAACTACACGCACATAATCAAGAATAGAATTCTAGGCAAAAAATTGATTATCACTGAGAGCATCACACCATTAAGCTAAAAATCAGCTGATAACCACACTAAAAACCAATGACTCATGGGATGCCTCAAACAAAAATCACTGCCATAAAAAAAGCCCCGCTTAGCAGGGCTTTTTTGTTATAGCAATTTAAGCACTAGTAGAAGTTAGCTTTAAGATTAAGACCAGCGCCCCAATCATTGCGATCATTACCTTGACGCAAATTACCACTCACTCCAAAGCTTACTCTATCATTCACTTGAAGATCCAAACCACCACCAATTGCAACCGTGTTTTCACCTGTATCAATTGATTCAATGCGAGTGGTTGTTCCAAGTGAAGCAAACCCGATATCCGCATCCTGCTCACGATCGCTCACAACTCTACGTGCGCTCACATCAACATACGGAACCAGAGCCATGCCACCCAACTCAACTCTCGTGTCAGCTTTCACGCCAAAATTCATTGACAGATACTGAACTTCATCTGGGTTAACACTCAATGCCAAGTTTGAATTGGTCACACCTTTGTCACTTTCTTCAAAGCCATCTACGTCTGCATAAGCAAAGGTAGAGTTCACATAAGGCGTAACATTGAAAGACTCACCTTTGAAGCGATAACCAAACTCTACGCTAGCTTCAACCGTGTCTGAGTCAGTGCTGCTATCAAACTGTCGTAAAACACCCTTAGCTTTTCCAGTCGCTTCAATGTCAACCGTACGATCTGCTGAGTAATCTCCAGCACTGTAACCAAGGCTCGCTAACGCATAGCCATTGCCGTCGATTAACTGATCTAACTTGACATAACCACGAACTGTCCAAATATCACCGTCTGCTTCAACTGAACGTTGACCATTAGGTAAATCTGTATCCGTCTCATTGTCGTAGTAAGCACCCGCAACACCGACCTCAACCATGTCATTAATCTGATAACCAATTGCACCAACTAAACCGAAAGAAATTGATTCAGACGAATTATGCTCTTCAATTGAGTCACGTGTATGAGATTGATACACCGGGTTAATGAAGGCTTTGATTTGACGATCACTATCAGCACGAGTCAACAAACCATCAGACAATGCTCGACTGGTTGATTCAGCTGCATCAATGCTAAACTGCTGGTAAGCAAAATAACCTTCTCCATTTAAATTTCTCAACGTAGTCAGATAATCTGGAAGACTGTCTTCATTATCAAGATTAATCATTGCAAGCGCCATATCATCCGATTGCTGGCCATTCATCAAGATTTGCGTCAAGTACTCTGCTTCCGAAATATCATTGTAATATTTCAAGCCTTCAACCTTGTCATAAGCTGTTCGACTAATCACCACAGTCACATCATTCGGGTTGTAAATCACATCCCGAGTAATAACCAACTTATCATTGTCGATAAATTCAACTGGAGTCACGCTGTCAAAAACACCATCAACACCAGCATCTGCGGTTATTATTTCGTATAAACGCTCTTCACCAACCAACAACTGGCCTATCTTTTCAATAGCAACATCTAAACCTAAACCGCCACCAAAAGATCCTTTACCTGTAATGTACAAATTGTCATTTACACCACTGGTTGATGCATCCAAACCAATTTGCAAGACGCCTGGAGAGACTTGTTCATAGTCAGCATCGATCACTAACTTGTTATACTCAGCATCACCACCAATGGCAAGCGTGCCACCTTCAACACGGAACAAATCAAAGCTTGTCGCACCAGTTCCAGTCATGATCCAGAAACCATCTTTCAAGGTTGCTGTCGCCATATTTTTCGCGTTATCTAGATCGAATGCGCCTTTTTCAACATTGTCTTTGGTAAAAGTTATGGTGTCAGTACCACCTTCACCACCATCAATCACACCATTAACAACTGCACCCGTGGAGATCGTCACAGAATCATTTTCTTCATTCAGTAATAAATCACCGTTAGTTGTTGATGTTTCAAACAAGTTGATTTCATCTTGGCTATTTTTTGAATTAATCGCAATTTCTGACGATTGGCTTTCAAGCAAACCGTAGCTATTGATGACTGAATTAGTCACATTCAAGATTTCAACACCAAAGTCATCTGCAACAACCGAGCCGCCCGTACCAATGTTCAATGCAAAAGAGCCGAGATCAGCAACAGTGATGGCATCGCCGCCTGCAGCAAGTGCCTCAATCAAACCATCATTATTGATTGTTGCAACATCATTATCTTTCAACTCGTCACCTAGCACACGAACCGCATCAAAGCTTCCACCAGTTGTTCTGATTTCACCAGCGTTATCAATCACGGTAACATCAGAATGCAACACCTCAATGCCATAACCCGCACTTTCAATTAAACCAGTGCTTCCATTGGCAACATAAAAATCATCCATATTAACACCCTGAATTGCTGCTAACGCATTCAAATCAGACGTGCTAATTTCTCCATCATTGAGAATCACAACCTCTTCTCCACCCAGAGAGTTATTTGGATTAGTTACTGCAATTCCAAACTGAGTACCTGAAATCAGACCACCAAATGCATTTTGAATGGTGACATCCAATGCATCCGTCACAGCAATACCTGTATTAAAACCTCTGATTTCACCCGTGCCTGCATTTTCAACCCAAATCTTATCAACATCCAATGTGTTGATTCCATCAGTTGAATTGACTACTTTACCGGCAATGGTTCCCAAATTAACAACCGTCAGTTCATCGTCAGTGATCAACAACGTGTTTTGATCTTCGCGATCTTCAGCATACAAACCACCTAAAATCTCAGCAGCTAGCTCGTTTTTGACAGCAGCAACGTTGACATCTCTAAGCAGCAAACCAAGGCCTGTATTATCACTATTAGTGTTTCCTTCAACCAAGTTGTTGTTAAGGAACGTAACGTCAGAAATTAACGTGAACTTCGCACCATTGTTAGCACCCAGAATCTCACCTGAATTCAACACAAATGCCTTATCATTATCAAAAACTTGATTGCTTCCAAGTCCTAGCTCGAACACATCATTGGTTACATTCAAGGCATTACTATCAGTGCCCGTTGATTGAATTTTACCATTATTATTGAGATAAAAATTCAATGCGTGAGCTGAAATAATACCATCAGAGGCATTTGAATTTGGGCTATCTGCAATAATGTCGCCATTGTTGTGAGCTTTCACGTCTTCAACCTCAAAAGTCTTCACACCAATAAAAGTTGCTTGAATTCCTGCATTTGCACCAGCACCATCGTTGTATAACACAAACGTATCGCCAGTAATCTCTTCATCTGCACCCAAAAACTTCGTAATGTTAACACCAGTCGCTGCCTTAATTAACCCAGTGGCATCGTTCTTAACAACTGTGGATGAAGCATTGAGAACATTAACTCCAACACCACCATCTGACGATGATAAAATATCACCCTCGTTCACCACAGTGACATCATCCATATTACTTGATGAAATACCTTCTATTTGGCTATCAATCGTGCCAGTATTTTTAACAAATAAATTGTTTAAGCCCTTAATCTCTGAAACACTTGAGCGAATTCCTACTCCACCACTAAGAATGTTACCACCATTGAGCACATCCACTTTAGCTATCTCGCTGGATGAAATACCAAGGATTTCACCTTCAATGTCGCCATCATTATCAACCCACAGTTCACTCGAATCATCAAACTGACCGGCTTTTGCAAGAATCCCAGCATTCAAATCACCAAGAATAACACCGTTAACATCATTAGTGATCTCAGATACATCTGTTGCATCACCGTCAGCGCCATAATTAATTTCTATGCCAATTTGACCACCCAAAATATCTCCATCATTATAAACTGTGTTCTTGGCATTTTGATCCAAAAATATCCCTCGGCCATCTACCCCCTTAATGACACCAGAATCACTATTAATCTCAGCAATCAGACTTGATTCAGCAATGATAATACCATCAACTTCACCTGAAATGTCGCCGCTATTATCCACAAGCACTTTTTCTGAAAACTCAATGTCAATTGCAACACCTTCAGAATTAATCTCACCACCTTGTAACCCAAGACTATTGTTCAAGACCGAAACTTCTTTAATATTGCTGGTTTTAATGGCAGGACCAAATCCTAGGTTTTCAATAACACCCGTTGATTCATTGACAATTAACACGCTGTCAACATCTCCAATGACATCATCTTCCACCCAAACGGTCGCCGAATCACCTTGACCTTGACTGCTAACCAACCCCTTATTAGCTAACACAAAGGCAAAAACACCACCGTTGTTATTTTCAACAAGGGCATGTATCGCCGAAAACCCAGCCGTGATGGTGCTTTTTTCATCGGCATTTTGTATGCTAATATTTTCAACACCGGTTGCTAAAATCGCTTCACCTGCTGATGAAATTGAACCAGCGAAATTAAAGTCATCAAAACCGTTGATTACCGCTAAGGTTTCTCCAGACTGCTCCTGGCCAATCGCATTAATTGCTGTCGTCCAGCCTTGAATGCCATCAAAATTTCCATCGCCTGTGCTAAAGTTAAAGATGGTTGCGGTGGTTGCTTCGCTAGATGAAAACTCAAGCAAGATGGC
>JAUIKI010000090.1 GCA_030430875.1 Gammaproteobacteria bacterium
AATTCTTGCCTGCCTCATTAGTGGTCTGCATTAATCCACCAGAAACATTATAAAACTCATTATTTTTTCCAATCATCATGAAAGCACTGCTTCCTTCGCCAGAAATTATAATTTCTCCTGTGTTATACATTCCACCAACTAATGTTTCATTCTCGCTTTGAGTTCCATAAGTATGTTTAGAATTAAAACGAGCGTTGCTTCCATAATATGTATATAAATTGGCTGCATCACCTGAAACAGTAATCTTTCCTGCATTGGTAAAATTTGCTATTAAGCCTTTATTAATCTCAAAAGCTTTTGAAAAATTACCGTCAACAATGATTTCGCCATTTAAACCATTATAAAAAGAATTTTTGTTATCAAATCCATTTGCAACTAAAACCTTTGATCCACCTGATTTTAAATGAATAACGCCTTGATTTATTAGCATATTATCTGTTCCAGAGAGATCAAAAACTTTTCCACCAAATTTATTTATTTCAATATATCCAGTTGATTCATTCACAAAACAGTTTTGGCTATCCATTTGTAATAAAATCAGATCATCAACATCATTAGGCGCTAAAATTTTTCCATTATTTATGATGACATTTTCGTTCAGTAGTGAAAAAACTGGGATTCCATCATTAGCATTATTGTTTGCTAAAGTAACAATTGCATTTTCTTCAATCAGGAATGAGCTATTTGAGAATTTTCCAAATGGACTGAATCCCAAATTATCACTGTTAGTCACCAGAGCATTGTTTTCAATTAACACATCAAACCCATCATAATTTAATGTCGGAACACCTTTAAAATCTGTATTTGAACAAATGATTTGGTTACCATTTATGCTACAAACCGCATAGGAACCCTGTGCATATACACCTAATGTAGCCATCAATAATCCATTAATTATCTTCATTGCTTAAAATCTCCTTAAATCATATTAATTCAGGCAAAAAAACCCCGTCACATGTTTCATGCATTTCATTGATTTTTATTAAAAATAAGGTGTATTATTTAATCGTCAAATAGATCTTTATCTTGATCCAGAAAAGACATATCTCCACTCCCTTGGGAATTCATCATTGAGATAAACATTAATCTATTAATAGGTTTAGCAGCTAAAAAACAACCTGATGATGTACTTTGGTACATATTTATGTGGATTTCACTTTCAATTGAAGATGGAGCAACAATTCCATTTTCTCTTGAAAAAATTCAAAAAATATTTGAGAATCAATTTCAGAAAGTTATATAAGCCTGCCTATTAGTTAGAGACAAATTCAAGTAATATCTATTACATCATTCAATGTTGGAAGTGTGCACGTAAATGAATACTATTTACGAAGCAATTATTATTGGTGCCGGTCCATCGGGATTAATGACTCTTAAAGAATTTCAAAGAAAAAAATTGATTGTATTGCGCTTGAGAAAACCTCTGAAATCGGTGGGTTATGGCGCTGACTTCCTGACTGGCAAGATATCCAGTCAAGAAAAGAAGATTGGGGCTTAGAGGGTATAAAAATTGAAGGGGAAGACCGAATAAATATTTAAAAATGTCATCAACAAATGGTTGAGAAATAGAATCTAAAAACACTTATTCGTTTCTCCGAAGACGTACAAAGAGTACATTTCAACAACAAATGGACTATTATTACTCAAAAAAATGAATATCAATGCAAACATCTCGTTGTGGCTACAGGTGCTCACAACATTGCTTGCTTCCCTGATATAGAAAAAAGAGAACCTGATATTCTGGAATACCATTCTTCTGAATTAAAAGATACTACAGTATTAAAAAATAAAACTGTAGCAGTTATTGGACCTGGAGCTTCTGCAATGGATGTTATTGATCTTTGTTTTGAAAACAAATCAAAGAAAATTCACTGGCTTTATCGTTCAAATAAATGGTTTATACCTACAACCAAAAAAAAACATACCAAAACCACTATTCGCCAGCTTGCATTTGGTCAAATGCTTGGGCAAACAAGCGAAGAAATCAATGCTGCATTTCAGAAAATACTCAATTCTAAATATGAGCATTTTGGCCTGAATGACATCTTACCTACAGAAAATTTTGATATTCAAAAACAACAAATTCTTTGAATACTGCTTGTTGTACTAGCTCTAGCTTAATCTGATACATTAATTCCGTTGATTTTTCCGTGTTTTCTTTGTCCGATTTTTTTCATTTTTGACTCATATAGATCAGAAAAATATCCACAGTTAGTATGCAGTTTTAGTCAGTGACAGACTGCTTAAAATGTATCATTCGCTCAAGTGGAATTAATGCTTTTTCTCGAATTGCTGCATCAATTAAAATCTCATTTTTCGCTGGTTTGTTTTCCAAAACGGCAGCAAGATTCGCCAAACTATTCATGGCCATCCATGGACAATTTGCACAGCTCTTGCAGGTTGCACCATGACCAAAAGTGGGTGCTGCAATGAGTTTTTTCTCCGGCGCCAATTGCTGCATTTTGTAGAAAATCCCACGATCTGTTGCAACAATAAATGTATCATTTGGCAAATCTCCTGCTGCTTTGATCAGCTGGGTGGTAGAACCAACCACATCAGCCAACGCAATCACTGCTTGTGGAGATTCTGGATGCACCAAAATGGCAGCATCTGGATAAATATTTTTTAAATCTACAATACCTTTTGCTTTGAATTGCTCATGTACGATGCAAGCACCATCCCAAAGCACCATTTCAGCATCTGTTTGCTGCTGAATATAGTGACCTAAATGTTTATCAGGCGCCCATAGGATTTTTTGGCCTTGCAAGGCAAGATGATCAATCACCTCCAACGCAATACTGGAAGTAACCACCCAATCTGCTCGCGCTTTAACTTCTGCAGATGTATTAGCATAGACAACTACCGTATGATCTGGATACTGATTACAAAACGCATTAAATTCATCAGCTGGACAACCAATATCTAACGAGCATGTTGCATCCAATGTTGGCATAAAAACCCGTTTTTCAGGGGTTAAAATTTTTGCTGTCTCCCCCATAAACTTTACCCCAGCAACAATCAAGGTTTCAGCAGAATGTTGATTACCAAAACGTGCCATTTCCAATGAATCTGATACACAGCCACCAGTTTCTTCAGCCAATTCTTGTAAATCAGCATCAGTATAATAATGCGCAACTAGTACCGCATTTTCTTGAATTAAATATTGTTTAATCTTTTGCTTATACGCATTCTTTTCAGCTAATGACAACGCAGGAGGCTGATGATTCTCAGAAAAATCAACATGTTGACGAATGATGGAATTGTTGTAAACAAATACTGTAGAATCAGATGGTTGTGGCATAACCTACCTTTTGAATTATTTTGTCAAAAAAATTGATTACTAACGAATAAGGAGACTATCTTCTCCGTTTTTTTGCTTTTTTGCTATAGCTCATTAAGCGTTGCCGTTTACGAATTTGACGATCTGACAAACGATTACGTTTATTTTTATACGGATTGTCTCCCGTTTTAAACTCAATTCTTACTGCAGTTCCAATGATTTTCAACACTTTTTGATAGCATTTTGATAAATAGCGCCGGTAATGGTCAGGGACATTACTAGTAAGATTACCATGAATAATAATCAGTGGTGGCAACGTACCACCCTGATGAGCAAAGCGTAATTTGATACGCCTTCCCTGCACCATTGGTGGTTGATGATGACTGACAAACTCAATCAGAAAATCTGTTAGCATTTTTGCCTGCCAATGTTTGTTGACAGATTGATAACAACGATTTGCATCATCAAAAAGATTACCAACACCAGTTCCATGCAATGCTGAAATAAATCGTATCGGAACGAAATCAGCAAATGTCAGCCTTCTATCAATAGTAGAACGAATAATTCGTCTCGCATCATGACTCAATCCATCCCATTTATTAACGGACAGGACAAGACTTTTTCCTTTTTCCAAGACAAAACCTGTTAGATGTAAATCTTGATCAACAACTCCTTCACTGGCGTCCATTAACTGAATCACGACATCAGCCGCATCAATCGCTTGAAGTGTCCGAATGATGGATACTTTCTCTACTTTTTCATTGATGCTTTTTCGACGTCTAACACCTGCTGTATCAATCAATACATAGTGCTGGTCAAAACGTTCAAATGGAATGTAGATGCTATCGCGAGTTGTTCCAGGAAGGTCATAAACCACAACCCGTTCTTCTCCTAGCATACGATTGACTAAGGTGGATTTGCCAACATTAGGTCGACCAACAATGGCAATCTTTATGCTATTTTCAGGGAGATCTTCAGGAAGAAGATCATCTTCTTTTTTTAAGCCTTCAGACTCAATAACTACGTCGGCCATTAACTTTGTAACACCACGCCCATGAGTCGCTGATATTAAAAATAATCGCTGAAAGCCTAATTGATAGCATTCTCCCAAAGCCGTATTTTCATCAATACCATCAATTTTATTTGCAATAAGGTAGACAGGTTTTTCAAGGCGTCGCAGCTTAGTTGCAAGCTCTTGGTCTGTGACTGAAATTCCTGCTCTAACATCAATCAAAAAGAAAACAATATCTGATTCTTCAATCGCTTGCTCTGATTGCTTAAAAACAGACTCATCCAGCTTAGAGGGATTAGCGACAAATCCTGCCGTATCAACTATGATAAAGCGTTGTTCGTCAACAGTTGCTTCACCATATTGACGATCACGGGTCAACCCAGCTGTATCTTCAACGATGGCTGAACTGGATCGAGTTAGGCGATTAAACAATGTCGACTTACCGACATTAGTATTGCCGATTAGTGCAATGACAGGAAGCATAGTAGGAAAAAAGCGCGTCGAATAACAACACGCAATTAAAAGTTAATTTACTTGTAAAGCAACAAGTTTACCATTATTAGAATAGACATAAATCATGTCATCTATCACAACAGGTTCAACACGAAAACCATTTCCACCAACTTTCAGGCGACTTACAAAGCGTCCATCAGTTTGGGAAACTAAGTGAAGATAGCCCTCATAATCACCCACTGCAACAAAACTTTTATAGGGAACAGGCGACGTTAATTTTCTACCATGCAAACCTTCCTGTTTCCAAAGACTCGCACTTGTGCTTTCGTCTAGAGCCCATAGCTTACCACCACTGTCAGCGATAAAAACATAGCCTTCAACTGCACCTGCACCAACATAGCTAGCAATATCACGTTGCCAACGCATTCTTCCAGTGCTTGAACTCATCGCAACCACTGTTCCTTTGAAACTAGTGGCATAAATCATGTCATCAGTCATCAATAGTTTGCCATCGATATCAGCAATACGTTCAATATCAGAACGACCACTTGGAATGGCAATACGTTGTTCCCAACGCACCACACCATTATTGGCGTTTAGACCTGTCAATTTTCCACTAGAAAATCCTGCAATCACCACATTTTCTGAATTCACAACCGGTGAACTTGTACCTCTCAAAGTCAGTGCAGGAACTGTATTCCCATGCACCCAACGTTTTTCACCAGTCTGTGTATCAAATGCAAATAACTTATCATCCAACGTTTGTACAATAACTACATCCGTTTGTATAGTCGGCTTAGATAGCACTTCGCTGGAAACTCGATTACGCCAAACAACTTCGCCTGTTTCTTGATTTAGCGCTAATACTTCCCCATCACTGGTCCCCACTAATACCAAACCATAACCAACTGACACACCACCTGTGACAGGTAAACTCAATTTATTCAACCATGTTTTGGCACCAGTTACACGGTTAAATGCCATTACGTTCCCATTCACATCAGATACGTACAATTGATCACCGCTAATAACAGGCGTGATTTTGTCATATTTCTTACCAAGTCCAGAACCAATGTTAGCGCTCCACACCTTTCTCAACTGAAATTCTTCTTGAAATTCAGGAAGCGCGTTGAGCTTGTCTTCTGCTTTCTTTGCAAATAATCCACACCCAGACAGCACAAGAGAAGATAAACCAATCAGTAGACCTATTCGACTCAGTTGAAATAACATGTCACTCTGCCTCCATAGTAGCAATTTGAATATGCGCTAAATCTGCAATTTTTAATTCCAAAATTTGAGGAACGGTTGAGTATTCTTCATAGCCTGATCTAGCAGTTTTATAGGCAGTTTTTGCTTGTTCCAGCTCACCCTTTGCCAACGCTAAATCACCTTTTACCTCCCAATACTGTCCGATAAACTGATTATCAGGATTACTATTTAACAACCGATCAGCTTCACTATAATTTTTTTGCTCAATATAGATTCTTACCAACCGTAGTGTCGCAAGATCCACAAGCTCTTTTTCAGCATTATTCTCTACA
>JAUIKI010000091.1 GCA_030430875.1 Gammaproteobacteria bacterium
GATACGCGACGCAGCCGTCTATTGCTCGAGCATTTTTCAATTAATACCCGTATGTTACCGCTTCATGCCCACAATGAACATACTCAAATTAGTAAAATTATTGCGTTGATTCAATCAGGTCAGTCTGTTGCTATGGTTAGTGATGCTGGTACGCCTATTATTGCTGATCCAGGTAGTCGATTAGTGCACAGCTTGCATGAAAACTCTCTGCCAGTTATCCCAATCCCTGGACCATCAGCATTAATTACAGCGTTGAGTGTTTCAGGGTTGTCTGGTGATCAATTTACTTTTGCAGGGTTTTTGCCTGTTAAACAGCAAGCAAGACGTCATTATTTGCAGAGAATGGCAAAACTTACACATGCTGTAATTTTTTATGAGGCGAAACATCGCATTATCGACTCAGTTGAAGATATCCAAGAAGTATTTGGAGCCTCCCAAAACATGGTAATTGCTAGGGAGCTAACTAAACAGTTTGAAACCATAAAAAGTGGTGCAGTAAGTGAGATTTTAGATTGGCTTCAAGCTGATCAGCATCAGCAACTGGGTGAATTTGTGCTTTGTTTGCCAGGCCAGAAAGAATGTACAGAGCAAGCTTGTGATAATGATGAAGCGAAGCAAACTTTATCCATATTAATTGCTGAGTTGCCAGTCAAACAGGCTGTGAGATTAGCTGCGAAATTGACGTCACTATCTAAAAATCAGCTATATGAAATGGCACTAGTGTTGAAAGATCAATAGTGTGTTTTTCGTCGTGCCAAATATGATATTGTTGATAGGATATCAATTTTTTTACCTGATTGATTGTCTAATAATTGGTTCATTAATTGGTTGATTGTGCTATTGTTTTAATAACTAATATCATTGATATAGTGTAATGGAGGAGTGTTCATAATCATGGCAAATGTCGTGCAAATTCAAAATCCAATGGCGATTAATTTTACTGATGCGGCAGCAGAAAAAGTGAAAGTCTTAATAGAAGAAGAGGATAATGAAAATTTGAAGCTGCGAGTCTATGTGACAGGTGGTGGTTGTGCTGGGTTTCAATATGGATTTAGTTTTGATGAAAAAACAGCAGATGATGACACTATTATTGAAAACTCAGGTGTTGCATTGGTGATAGATCCACTGAGCTTCCAATACCTTGTTGGATCAGATGTTGATTATAAGGAAGATTTAATGGGTTCCCAGTTTATTATACGCAACCCAAATGCCACGACAACTTGTGGTTGTGGTTCATCATTTAGCATGTAATCTTAAGTTGGTCATATATGGATAATAATTTTGTTTAAGGGAAGCAAATGTTTCCTAAAATGCAGGCGGTTTTTGCTCCAGTCACAGAAGGAAGATTTCCGGTCTTTTGCTCAAGTGTTTGTTTTGCAAGCCACGCAAACGCGACTGCTTCCACCCAGTCAGGATTTAGATTCAATGTGTCTGTTGAATCTAACTGGTGGCTTGGTAATGCATGCTGCAGTTTTTTCATCAAAGTGCGATTATGAACCCCGCCACCACAGACAAAAATCCGATTAGCTGAAAACAGTTTGATTGCATTAGCAATAGATTGAGCAGTGAAATCAGTGAGTGTGGCTAGTACGTCTTTTTGATTAAGGTGTTCCATTGAACTAACAGAATTTAGCCATTGATGATTAAAATAGTCAGGGCCACTACTTTTGGGTGGAGCCTTTTGAAAGTAAGGATCCGCAAGCCACTTTGTTAGCAACGAGTTTATTGTTTTTCCTTCCGCAGCCAATGCACCATCTTTATCAAATGCCTGGTCAAAATGAATTTGTGTCCATCGATCCATTAAGGTGTTTCCAGGTCCCGTATCAAAGCCAATGGTAGATTTATTGGTTTTTGATGGGAGGACAGTTATGTTTGCGATACCACCGATATTAAGAATGATTCGATCCTCATCGGATGAATGGAACATTGCTTTGTGAAAAGCTGGTGCCAGTGGTGCTCCTTCGCCGCCAGCTGCAATGTCGCGACGACGAAAATCTGCTACTGTCATGATTCCAGTTTTGTGCGTGATTGTGTTAGGATCACCTATTTGTAGAGTATAAGCAGCGAGGCCGTTTGGTGTATGTCGAATAGTTTGACCATGGCTACCAATGGCGGTGATATCAGCAGGAGTTAGGCAGGTTTTTTTCAATAGGTTAATAACAGCTTTGGCAAATAATAAGCCGATTTGACGATCAAGTATGCCAAATTGTGACAGTTCATTGTGACTTGGTTTTGTGAGTTTAAAAATAGCCTGTCTGATGTCAGGGCTTATGGTTTCAGTGTGTGTTGCTGCTAGAGTAAAGGAGGTTTCTGAAAAGTTGACTAAGGCTGCATCAATGCCGTCAGAACTAGTACCTGACATTAAACCAATAAAGTAAGCCATGTTTTTAGCTTGAGTGACCTGGTGTTGTATTTCCAGCAATTTTATTAGCTAATTTAAATGAATTTAATTGTGCAATAACCTTCTCAACATGTGCTTTAAATTGTGGCTTTTCGTCAGCGTTAATGGGTTGAGAATAAGCAACTTTCACAGTTAGTGGGTTTTTATGGACACCATTGATTCTGAATTCATAGTGCAAATGCGGTCCGGTTGCTAAGCCACTGCTGCCAACATAGCCAATAATTTGACCTTGTTTGATCCGTTTTCCAGAATGTATGCCAGGGGCAAATTTGTTGAGATGGGCATATAACGTACTATATGTATTACCATGATCAATCACGATGGTGTTTCCATAGCCACCTTTGCGTCCACAAAACTCTATTTTTCCACTACCAGAAGCTTTGACTGGTGTTCCTGTTTTTGCTGCATAGTCAACCCCTTTGTGTGCTCGTATTTTATGTAATATTGGGTGGTAGCGGCTTAAATTAAATTTTGATGTGATTCGTGCAAAGTCAACGGGAGTGCGCAAAAACTGTTTACGCACTGCTAAACCATCAGGCGTATAGTATTCTGTTTCACCTTTGTCATTTGTATATCGAATCGCTGTAAATGTGTTGCCTCGGTTAGTGAACTGAGCTGAAATGATGTCGCCGTCTCGGATTTTTCGACCATCGAGGTAATGTTCTTCGAAAACGACATGGAAGGAATCACCGTCTCGTATATCTAGTGCAAAATCAATGTCCCAGCCAAAAATATTGGCGAGATTCATAGCCAGTGTGCCAGAAAACCCTGTTTTTTGAATGGTAAGGAAGAGTGAGTCTTTAATTGTTGCGCTTGCAAAAGTGGTTCGAACCTCAGGCTCCCTCAGAATAGTTGTTACTTTGTAGCCTTTTTTGTGGCGAGTAAGTAATAAGCTTTCTAGAGGGTTCCTGACATAATGCAGTTTTTCAAGTTTTCCATCTTCACCAAGCGTGAAAAGGAGTTTGTTACCAGGGTAGATTTGTGTGAGTTGTTCAGCTTCAGGCGCAGCAGAGAGCACATCAATCATATCTCTTTGAGTGAGAGACATTCTATCAAAGACAGTGGATAGGGTGTCACCAGCTTCAACAGTGATTTCAGCCCATTGTGTGATTTGAGTGCTATAGCTTCTAATATTTGGTCTGATAAATTCATCTAGTGCGGATTGTAAGTCATTAAGTGGATAGGTCAGGCGAAGTTTGCTGAAATCAGTTAGTGACTTAACTTGATTAAGATCTATTGGCAGTGGTATCGTAACCTGCGTAGTGGCAGGTTTTTTTGCGGGCAAAAAAATGAGTAAACAAATTGCGACGGAAGCAACCAAAAGGCTCACTACCAGACGAATTCTGAACAACTTTTTGGTCTTTTTTTCAGGCCGAGCCTGCAAAGATTCTTTAGTTTTTAAGTCTATCATATCCATGGCAGCACAACGATTAGCTAGGCTAAGTTGGTTTAAATATTTTTCAATTCAGCAGGCAATTATAACTAAAATCCGTTTATTTTGATAGTCATAATCCTGTAATATTAGTCAATTTTCTTTAACTGTCTAGTCAATTTGATGTTGAAAGCATCTTTTAGGAGAAAAACATAGTGGTTGAATCAGCCTGTCAAATCATTGAGCGTGGGGTGAGTGATATCTTAAATCGAGATGAGTTAAGGCAAAAACTAGCGAGAAAAAAATCACTTAAAGTTAAAGCTGGGTTTGACCCAACGGCACCTGATTTGCATTTAGGTCATACTGTCTTGTTGCATAAACTACGACAGTTTCAGAAGTTAGGTCATGAAGTAATCTTTCTCATTGGTGATTTCACTGCCATGATTGGTGATCCGACAGGTAAAAATGTGACACGTATTCCTTTGTCACCAGAGCAGGTTGCTGAGAATGCAAAAACGTATCAACAGCAAGTATTCAAAATATTAGACCCTAAAAAAACAACGGTTGTGTTTAATGCGACGTGGCTGAATGCCTTATCGCCAAAAGCTATGATTGAATTGGCTGCAAAGTATACTGTTGCGAGGATGTTAGAGCGTGACGATTTCAGTAATCGCTATGCAAGCGGCCAGTCAATAGCCATCCATGAGTTATTGTATCCGTTGTTACAAGGCTACGATTCTGTTCATTTGCATGCGGATATTGAACTAGGTGGAACAGATCAGACATTTAATTTGCTGGTGGGTCGTGAGCTGCAGCGTCAATATCACCAAGAACCTCAAGTTGTGATTACTTTACCCATCCTCGAAGGGTTGGATGGTGTGAAAAAAATGTCCAAATCATTGGGTAATTATATTGCTATTAATGATAATCCCGTTGATATGTTTGGGAAAATTATGTCGGTTTCTGATGATTTGATGTGGCGCTACTATTTGCTATTAAGTGACCTTTCTTTGTCTGAAATTGATGCATTGAAGGAAAAACAAAAAAACGGATGTAATCCTCGAGATATCAAAGTGCTTCTCGCTCTAGAGATTGTTGAGCGATTTCATGGTGTCGATGCAGCAGTGCTCGCTCAAAATGCTTTTGAACAACAGTTTAGTCGGAAGGAGATGCCGGATAATATTCAAGAATATAGCATAGTGATTGATGGTGAGTTGTCTTTGGTTAATGCTCTGAAGACAATTGGTCTGGTTAAAAGCACTTCAGAAGGATTGCGATTAATTACCCAGGGCGGTATTCAGGTCAATGGCGAGAAGGTTGACGATAGAGATTTTTGTCTGAAGAAAGAGAAAACATATATTTGCCGGGTTGGTAAGCGGAGATTTGCAAAGATAATTGGTAAATAGTTTTCAAGTTCTTTTTAATTGCTGGTTATGTAACCTTTTGAAATATATGATTAATTTTTTAGTAAAAAACAGTTGATCTAATTTTGCGAGTAATATTTTAAACTTAAATTAGTAACTAGGTAATTTTTTTAAAAAACTTTGTTGACAATGACTGATCTAGAGGTAGAATAGCACGCCCTTGAGATAGAAGATTCTTAAGGAAGTTCTTTAACAAAGTAGACATTAAAAACTAATCATTCGTGTGGGAGCTTACTAGTTAAGTTGATAACTTTTATAGTTGTCAGCTAAATATAGTTAGCAACCTAAACGTTTATTCATTTAAGTTGTGGGCTATGAAAAATTCGCATCACTGTTTTTTGGTGGTGCAAAAGTTTTAATTGAAGAGTTTGATCATGGCTCAGATTGAACGCTGGCGGCAAGCCTAACACATGCAAGTCGAACGGTAACAGGCAGAAGCTTGCTTTTGCGCTGACGAGTGGCGGACGGGTGCGTAACGCGTAGGAATCTACCCAGTAGCGGGGGATAGCCCGGGGAAACCCGGATTAATACCGCATACGCCCTACGGGGGAAAGAGGGCCTCTCCTTGGAAGCTCTCACTATTGGAGGAGCCTGCGTGAGATTAGCTAGTTGGTGGGGTAATGGCCTACCAAGGCGACGATCTCTAGCTGGTCTGAGAGGATGATCAGCCACACTGGAACTGAGACACGGTCCAGACTCCTACGGGAGGCAGCAGTGGGGAATATTGGGCAATGGGCGCAAGCCTGACCCAGCTATGCCGCGTGTGTGAAGAAGGCCTTCGGGTTGTAAAGCACTTTAAGTCAGGAGGAAGCCCTGATAGTTAATACCTATTAGGTTTGACGTTACTGACAGAATAAGCACCGGCTAACTCCGTGCCAGCAGCCGCGGTAATACGGAGGGTGCAAGCGTTAATCGGAATTACTGGGCGTAAAGCGCGCGTAGGCGGTAATATAAGTTGGGTGTGAAATCCCTGGGCTCAACCTAGGAATTGCATTCAAAACTGTATTGCTAGAGTACAGTAGAGGAGTGTGGAATTC
>JAUIKI010000092.1 GCA_030430875.1 Gammaproteobacteria bacterium
TTATGCTCGGCATAAAACCCTTCAGCTTGAGCTTTGCTCAAATGCAGCATTTTTGCAGCAATCACTTTCAAGCCAACCTCTTCAAAACGAGTAATAATTTGACCAACAACACTTTTTGCTACCGCATCGGGTTTGATGATAGATAGAGTTTTTTCAACAGCCATAACAAATCTCCAAAAATTTAACTACTTTTATCAAAAGAGGCGTCATTATACGCGGTTTTTAAGCCAGATAAACGCTAAAATCATCGTTTTTTAATTGAGGTCAATCTGCTTCATCAATCCAAGCTATTTGAATAGCTTCCAAGATGCGCTCTGTGGACTTTTCAGGCTCATCATCAAATTCATCCAACTCGCATACCCATCGATGTAAATCTGTAAAACGAATATATTGCGGATCAATGTCTACATATTTCTCGGCTAGTTGAATAGCAATCTCCAAACTATCCGTCCATTTTAGCGCCATCACCTCACCTCTCTGAATTTATTTATTTTCAGACACCATATTAATTGTGTAACGTGGAATTTCGACCACTAAATCCACATTATCAACCACTGCTTGACAACTTAATCGTGACTCTGGCTCAAGCCCCCAGGCTTTATCTAGCATGTCTTCTTCACGCTCCTCTGGCTCAACAAGAGAATCTAGTCCATCGCGCACGACTATATGACAAGTTGTGCAAGCACAGGCCATCTCGCAGGCATGCTCAATATCAATTGCATTTCGCAATGCTGCACGAATAATTGTTTCACCTGAATTTGCATCAATCACTTTGCCTTCTGGACAAAGATCTGGATGCGGTAGAAAAGTAATTTTAGGCATGATTTATCCATCCACTTTCAAAGTTTACACAGTATCAATAGACCTGCCGGATAGCAACTTCCGAATTGCTAAATTCATTCTCTTAGCAGCAAATTCTTCGCTTTCTTGCGAGAGCTCCTGAATCTTATTCATAATCAATGCATCATCATGGCTACTGCATTGCAACTCACCAAGCGCAATCATTTTTTCCTCAAGATTTCCAAGCTCATCCGCTGTTAACAAATTTTCTCCATCCTGTTTAATTGCTTGTTCTAAAGAGTCTATTAACTGCTGAGCATCTATGCGAGCTTGTTGCAATTTTCGCGCAACAAGATCTTCCTTAGCATGCGTGTAAGATGCCTTAATCATTGAGGCCATCTCTTCGTCAGTTAACCCATAAGATGGTTTCATTACAATTTGATTTTTCACACCGGAGGTTAACTCTTTTGCAGACACGGTCAAAAGGCCATCTGCATCAACTTGAAATGTAACCTCAATTCGAGCAGCACCTGCAACCATTGGTGGAATACCGCGTAATTCAAATTTTGCCAAGGCACGACAATCGTCAACCAATTCTCTTTCACCTTGAACAACACTCAACGCAATCGCTACCTGGCCATCTTTAGATGTTGTAAATGTTTTAGACCTCATTGCAGGAATTGTCGAGTTACGCGGAATGATTTTTTCAACCAAACCTCCAGCAATTTCAATTCCCAATGATAATGGCAACACATCTAGCAACAACATTTCATTACCTGCTTGATTACCTGACAGTATATCAGCTTGAATTGCTGCACCTTGCGCAACAACCTGATCAGGATCCAAATCAATCATAGGGGGTTTATGAAAAAATGTCTCCACTGAAGAACGGACTGCCGGAATTCGAGTTGAACCGCCCACTAAAATAATATGATCAATATCTACAACATCTAGTTCGGCATCGGTTAATGCTTGATGACAAATAGTTAATGTGGTTTTTAGATAGTCTGCAATTAATTGCTCAAATATCTCTCGGGTCAACGTTGCCTTTAGTTGAACTCCTTCAATATCATAAGCAAGTATTGCGCTGTCTTTCTGTGTCAGTAACTCTTTTGCATCACTAGCAATTTGTTTAATCTTTTTTAAATTATCAGCATCCAACCGATCAAAACCAGTTTGGTCAATAAACCACTCAACAATGCGATGATCAAAATCATCACCACCTAATGCTGTATCTCCAGCAGTCGCTAAAACATGGAAGACCTCCTGCTTAAGCTGCAAAACTGAAACGTCAAATGTTCCACCACCCAAATCATAGACAACAATAGTACTTGTTTCATCGCGATCTAATCCATAAGCAATGGCAGCTGCAGTAGGCTCATTCAACAATCTTAAAACACTTAACCCTGCAAGATTCGCTGCATCCTTTGTGGCTTGACGTTGTGCATCATCAAAATATGCTGGAACGGTTATTACCACTTTTTCTAATGGTTCACCAAAAAAAACTTCAGCACGATGCGCTAGTACTTTTAAAATTTCAGCTGAAACCTGCACTGGACTTTTCGGTCCTTGGGATGTTTCAAGATAAACCATTCCTTGCTGACTTTTTTGATCTATTTTATAAGGAATCAAGCTTGCAATCTGTGCAACATCTTCAATGCCACGGCCCATTAGTCGCTTTACCGATGTAATTACATGTTCAGGTTCAGTTACAATGAATTTTTTTGCGGCTTCACCGACAACAGGATCACCCGATTTTGGATAATAAACGACTGAAGGCAAAATCGAGTTATCGTCTTCATTCGACAAAATTAACGGTTTATCATCAACAACCGCAATCAAAGAATTTGTTGTACCCAGATCAATTCCTGCAACATTTTTTTTTCTAGGCTGAATTATTGAATTAGGCTCAGAGATAGATAATAACGTCATATTTAATCACACAATGCATAGTTTTTTTGTTTAACTAATGAAATCAGCTTGTCAATAAATTGCATCTTTTCAAACTGTTTTTTAGCTCCTAGAAAATTACTGTTTTGGTAACATTCAATAAACTCATTCGCTAACTGAGAAAACTGCTGTTGCAAATCTGCGTCTATTGCAACCAACTCGGCAGATTGACTCACTGCATTAGACAACATGGCTAATCTTTCATGCAAATCCATTTGTTGCATCAAAAACTCTGGCGCCATGTGTCCAACATTTTCTTCAGACAAATCAATCTGCTGCAACTCAAGCAGATATTTCGCGCGTTTTATTGGTGATTTTAATACAGTATAAGCTTCATTGATCAGCGCAGTATAATGCAACGCTATTCTTTTTTCTTGCTCTGTTGAATCAAGAAAACGATCAGGATGAAAATTTGACTGAAGCTTATGATAACGCTCTTTCAAACACTCATCATCAACAGCATATTGAATAGGCAAATCAAATAATTCAAAATAATTTGGCAAAAGAGTATTAGGCATGGATCGTGAGTCATTTAGAAAAAATTGGGGAATTCAAAGCAACACATAGCTTAACAAAATTACACGGTAAAACTCTCTCCACAACCACATTCGTCTTTCACATTAGGGTTATTGAATCGAAATCCTTCATTGACTCCTTCTTTGACATAATCAAGTTCTGTGCCATCAATGTAGACCAGGCTTTTTGGATCGACAATCACTTTGACATTTGCCTGCTCGAACACTTGATCATCTTGACTAATTTCATCAACAAATTCCAAGACATAGGCAAAACCTGAACACCCACTGTTTCGAATTCCTAAGCGGATACCTACTCCATGCCCTCTTTGCTGCAACTGCTTGGCAATATTTTCAGCTGCAGTATCTGTGATTTGAATACTCATCCGACAATTGCAGTTTTAGAGTTAGTTGCAGAACTTTCATCCAAGGTTTGAGATTGATTTTGCTGCTTAGTTTTATAATCACTTACTGCGGCCTTAATTGCATCTTCAGCCAATACTGAACAATGAATTTTTACTGGCGGCAATGCTAACTCTTCGGCAATTTCAGTATTTTTGATTTGTCCTGCTTCATCCAATGTTTTTCCCTTAACCCACTCTGTCAACAAAGAACTTGAAGCAATGGCTGACCCACAGCCGTAAGTTTTAAAACAAGCATCTTCAATCAAACCATCATCATTCACTTGAATTTGCAATCGCATGACATCACCACAAGCAGGAGCACCAACAAGGCCTGTTCCCACATTAGATTTTGATTTATCTAACACACCAACATTTCGCGGATTTTTGTAATGATCTAAAACTTTTTCACTATATGACATGACTTTCTCCCAATAATAAATTAATGTGCTGCCCATTCAACTTTGCTTAAATCAATCCCATCATTATGCATTTCCCACAATGGTGATAATTCACGTAATTTCTCAACCGACTCACGCACTTTTTGTATAGTGAAATCTATGTCTTCTTCTGTCGTAAACCGACCAATTGAAAATCGAATTGAGCTATGAGCAAGTTCATCATTTCGTCCTAATGCTCTCAATACATAGGATGGCTCTAAACTTGCGGATGTACAGGCCGAACCCGATGAAAGTGCAACATCACCCAATGACATCATTAACGATTCGCCTTCAACAAAATTAAAACTAACATTCAAAATGCCTGAAACACGTCGCTCAACGCTACCGTTGAGATAAATTTCTTTCATATCATTCATTCCATCCCAAAGCTTTTGTCGTAGCACTGCGATACGACCAGCTTCTTGCGTCATTTCATCTTTGGCAATGCGAAACGCTTCGCCCATTCCAACAATTTGGTGAGTTGCTAATGTGCCTGATCGCATACCGCGCTCCTGACCACCACCGTGTATTTGCGCCTCAATGCGAATTCGTGGTCTGCGCCTGACAAACAAAGCACCAATCCCTTTGGGTCCATAAATTTTATGTCCGGAAAATGACATTAAATCCACTTGCATGGTTTGCAAATCAATGGGAATTTTACCAGCACTTTGCGCTGCATCCACATGAAAAATCACACCTTTTGATCGAGTAATTTCGGAAATAGCTTGAATATCATTAATTACACCAATTTCATTGTTTACATGCATAAAAGAGGCAATAATAGTGTCTTCACGAATTGCTTCAAGCACTTGTTGAGGCGAAATGATACCATCTGCATTAGGTGTTAAATATGTCACCTCAAAGCCTTCTCTCTCCAGTTGACGACAGGTATCCAGCACACATTTATGTTCGATTTTTGATGTAATGATATGCTTACCACGCTTTTGATAAAAATGTGCAGCACCCTTGAGAGCCAAATTATTAGACTCAGTAGCGCCCGATGTCCAAACAATTTCTCGCGGGTCACAACTAATCAAATCGGCCACTTGTTTTCTTGCTGTTTCAACAACTTCTTCAGCTTGCCAACCAAATTGATGTGAACGTGATGCTGTGTTGCCAAACTTACCGTCTAGCGTCAAACATCCCAGCATTTTTTCAGCAACACGACGATCAACAGGGGTTGTTGCAGCATAATCAAGATATATTGGTAATTTCATTTATTTAAACTCTCCAAGCCAAACTTTGTTCTTTCAAATTAAAAGCGTGATGACACAATTTGCTTTGTTAGGTTATTAACTAAATTTTCAGATGATGATTTCGATTCCAGTGATGTCACATTCAATAAATTGTCGGTTAACTTGGTCTGTTGCTTGGCAATATCTTGCACTTCTTTTCGAGCAACCAAATCAGCAAGACTAATTCCACTTAAAAACTGATGGATCTGTTTGCTCAAATCCGACCATAAATGATGCGTCAAACACACGTCACCATGATGACAATCTGCCATGCCACCACATCGAGTTGCATCAACTGTCTCATTGACAGAATCAATCACTTGAGCAATGGATATGTCTGCTCCAGCTTGCTTCAGCTGATAGCCTCCTCCCGGCCCTCGCGTACTTTTCACCAAATCACTACGACGCAGCTTTGAAAACAATTGTTCTAAATATGACAAAGAAATAGATTGGCGTTCAGCAATATCAGCCAAGCTTACCGCTTGGTTTTCACTGTGTATTGCCAAATCCAACATCGCTGTGACTGCATATCGCCCTTTCGTTGTTAAGCGCATTTTTTGACCTTTAAAATTAACGTTCCTAATAAGAATTATGCAATACCCAAGCATTTTAGTCAAGTTTATAAGGGTAAATACCGCTATCTTTTAAGATATTGATTTTCTGAATAAATCAGGACAAGCTGTGGAAAACCACCCTCCACAAAAAAGCCCTCTTGCGAGGGCTTTAGGGTATTTCAAGCACTGCTGCAGATCATCCGTGCAAGATGGTTGTTGCAAGGATGATGACTGCTGTGCCGACTTAAAACTTGAAGCTAGCTCGAAGTGAACCAGTGAATGCATCCATATCACCGCCTGAGACCACGTCAATACCAGCGCCAATCGAGAACTGGC
>JAUIKI010000093.1 GCA_030430875.1 Gammaproteobacteria bacterium
ATCAATTTTGTGAGTATGTATTTATTATGCTAGCGACTCAACAAATAGTTTTCTTGATAACTCACGCATTGCTCGGCGATAGACGTCTCGCTTAAATGCCACAATATTTCTTAGTGGATACCAATAACTCACCCATTTCCAATCATCGAATTCTGGAGTTGCTGCAGCATCAAAACGAATGGCTGAATCTCTAGCTTTCATACGAAGTAAAAACCATTTTTGCTTCTGGCCTATGCAAACTGGCCTGCTACTGGAATGAACCATGGGCTTTGGTAAACGATAGTGCAACCAGCCACGCGTGCTCACAATAATTTCGACTTGCTCAGAAAGCAACCCAACTTCCTCATATAACTCGCGAAACAATGCTTCTTCTGGTGTTTCACCATGCTTGATTCCACCTTGAGGAAACTGCCAAGCAGCCTGACCAGTCCTTTTCCCCCAAAAAACTTGCTCATCTTCGTTGGTCAAAATAATTCCAACATTAGGTCGATAGCCTCGTGAATCAATCACCTATTATCTCCTTATCCTGATATAATCTTAGTCATTCTTTCACATGATTTGATAAGAGAACAATGCTAACTGATCATCGGTTATAATAAGTCGATGAATGCAGTATCCATATTCAATCAACAAATAGATAAAACAGCAAGCACCAACTCAGTAATACAACTTAGCATCATGCTAAAAACAAATTAGTTTTTAGCATATAACCACCAATAACAGCCAAACAAAACACAGGCTTTTAATAATTATACCCTATTATGACATTAGCAATATTTGATCTAGACAATACTCTCATTGCCGGTGACAGTGATCATGCCTGGGGGCAATTCTTGATCGAGCAAAAATTAGTCGACCCACAGATATATCAACAAAAAAATGATCGTTTTTATCAAGATTATGTGAATGGCACTCTCGATATTATGCAATATTTAGAATTTTGCCTGGCTTTTTTAACTAAACACTCACTTGAGACACTAAACGAAGCACGTGCCAGATTTATTGACATAAAAATTAAACCTATGTGGCTTACAAAAGCATTTAATCTTGTTGAATACCATCGAAAGCAAGGTCACAACCTGCTAGTCATCACGTCCACCAACCGCTTTGTCTGTGAACCCATTGTCAAACTGTTTGATATTCCACACCTGATTGCGACAGAACCTGAGATTATCAACCAGCAATACACCGGAAAAGTTAGCGGGATTCCAAGCTACCAGACAGGAAAAGTAAAGCGCTTAATGAGCTGGTTAAAAAAAAATCATCAAGATTTAGCTGGGAGTTTTGGCTATTCTGACTCGCACAATGACATTCCGTTACTCGATATTGTTGATAATCCCATTGTCGTTGATGGTGACCCCGATTTGCTTGCTTATGCAAAAAAGCATGGCTGGCAATCAATCAGCCTACGAACATAAGGAAAATCGTATGAAAAACTCACTTAATCTGATCTGGATAGATCTTGAAATGACTGGCCTTGATCCAGAAAAAGATCGCATCATCGAAATTGCCACTGTTGTTACAAACAAAGAATTAACAATTCTTGCTGAAGGACCTGTTTTTGCAGTCAACCAAAGCGATCTCTTACTTGATAACATGGATGAATGGAATACTGCTCAGCATTCTCAATCTGGCCTGGTCAAACGTGTCAAAGAAAGCCAGGTTACTGAATTCATGGCTGAAGAACAAACCATTCACTTCCTAGAAAAATATGTGGGTAAAGGTATCTCACCCATGTGTGGCAACAGCATCTGCCAAGACCGTAGATTTTTATATCGTTATATGCCCAATCTCGCTGAGTTCTTCCACTATCGCAATCTAGATGTCAGCACAATTAAGGAGTTAGCTCGTCGCTGGGCCCCACATCTTTACCAAGGGTTCAATAAAAAAAGCAACCATTTAGCACTAGATGACATCAAAGACTCCATTGCTGAATTACGATATTATCAACAATCTTTTTTTCGAATAAACCATGAATAACTTTAAAAAGAGTCTCAGGTATATTTGCTTACTACTTATTAGCATAGTTGTTTTTTTATCTCAACTGAGCATTGCCAGCAGTGAAATTAAAGCTGATGAAACTGTCATTATATTCCCTAGTACTGGATATTTGGATCAGAAAACTAATCATTGGATCATTCCCATACATGGCTGGATTTTTGAATTAGAAAACAGCTCCATATGGCAAAGTTCAATTATTGCAACCTTAAAAAATACATTAGAATTAACTGATGATGAGAATTCTTATTTTAAGCAACGTGTCCAACAATTTTTAGTAGATAATGAACGAGGTAAGAAAATTCATCTTAAGATTAATGACATAAGTTTTCAATCAAACTCTTCTCGAGAAAATGGTCACTTCTATGCGGAAATGAAGCTTGAAAACTCTGGGCATTATTTTAAAAATCCTGATGTCACGATCAAAGCTCATGATAAAGATGAGCTTCGTACCTTTGAAGGTATCGCTCAGCTTATCCAGCCCAAGGGTATATCAGTCATCTCTGACATTGACGACACCATAAAGCTATCAAATGTCAGGGATAAAAAAGCTTTGCTCCATAACACCTTTCTAGAAAAATTCCAAGCAATTTCAGGCATGTCTAACGTTTATCAAGCCTGGAAAGAACAGGGTGCAAAATTTCACTATGTTTCAGCATCACCTTGGCAACTTTACCCTGCTTTGCATACACTTTTGACTGAAGAAAATTTTCCATTGGGCGACTTTCATCTCAAGCACCTTCGTTTAACAGACCAAACAATTTTTAATTTATTCACAGCACCTGAAGATTATAAGATCAGTATAATCAATGAGATTTTGGCACGCTTTCCAGAACGTCAATTTATTTTGGTTGGTGATAGCGGAGAAAAAGACCCAGAAATTTATGCAAACATTGAAGGAAATCACCCTGATCAGGTACTACATATTTTCATTCGTAATGTCGATAATGAAAACAATGAATCTGAACGCTTTAAAAATGCATTTTCAAAAACAGCCAAATCAAAGTGGACTGTTTTTTCAAAGCCTGAAAAACTCTTAACTTTTGAAATTAATCAATAAAGGAACTGTTTCTGTATTTACACAGTGAGACGAAAGGTAATTCAATGGCTACCTAAAAACAAACTAGTGTAAACACTATTTACGTGCAACTGTGCACTCAAAATAAAACCTTCTTAGTTACAAGACAGGACTCTACGCCTACCCACCTATGCTTTCATTTATGATTATGTTGCATATAACTGCTCATCATACTTTTTTATTCATGTATATTCTGTCAGAAAATCAGGACGTTGGTGTATATTTTGCAAATAGTTCAGCGCCAGTCATTTCACTGGTTTGATTCGAAAAGCAGTAATAAGACGGCCTTTCCTCAACAAACACCTGATGATCAAACACAAATCCATCATCACTTTCAAACAAGCCAACAGGAATCATATATTGCTGACTGCCTTTTAGTTTGTAAAACAGGTGGGTACCACATTGTTGGCAAAAACCACGAACTGCCCAATCTGATGAGTTAAACTCAATCACATTTTCCTCACCTGCAAACTCGACATCCACACCACAATCACTCACCATCAACGGTCCACCACCCCATTTTCTACACATGCTGCAATGACAGGCACCCACACTTTTACTAGCATACGCGGCTGTAAAGTGCACTGCACCACACAAACAATGGCCCTTGTTTTTAACTGTGTTTGACATATTTATACCGCCTGATTTGTTAAACTTAATCTATTTTTGTCTGCTTTGCCTTTTCTGCACGTTTTTTTCGCACTTCCTTGGGATCAATCAATAATGGTCGATAGATTTCAACTCGATCATTTGCTTTTAATACCTGATCTTTGCTAGCTGCTTTACCAAAAAGCCCCATCTTGTCATTATCTAAATCAATTTGAGGAAAATAATCAACAATTTTTGAGCATTTTACAGCCTCAAGCAAAGTACAACCAACTGGTACATTCACCGTTATGATTTTTTGCTTTTCAGGCAAAGCATAAGCAACCTCAACAATCATCATCGCCCGATTTTCTTCAACTGAATTAATTTGATTTTGACTCATAAATATCTCTTGCGCGCTTACAAAATGCATCAACTAAGTTATCGGCCGCAACATCGAACGCTTTCCCCAGCGCCAGTCTAGCAACATTACTCGTAAACTGGAAATCCAAATCCAGTGCAACTTTACATGCTGAGTCCGTCACTGAAATAAACTGCCAACATCCTGAAAAACGATCAAATGGCCCATCCACCAATTTTAGCTCAATTCTACAGGGCCTTTCTAGAAAATTATGTGTCGTAAATTGTTGGCTCACTTTTCCTTTACTAATGGTCAAGCTTGCCACCATTTCCTGAGCATTTGCTGAAATAACGTTTGATTTACTACACCATGGCAAAAAACTTGGATATTGCTCAACAGCATTGACTAAATCAAACATTTTTTCGGCGGAATAAAGCACTAGTGCGTGTCGATGAATAACTCTCACAATTTTTCTTCAGAAACGATAAGATGAAACATCTTTAATCTCCTTTCAAACTTGGAAATACATCCAATATAAAACGGGTGAATGCTATTTTCTGCTCAGGAAATGCTTCCAGCAATCCTACAGTTAATATAATCAACACAGCGACAGGTGCAACTAATCGCAGAAACCATCGCCACAACTGATATATTTGCATAATTTTTGGCGATAATTCCTTTCTGGTAATTTGCTCTTGCAATACCCAGCCAACGAATAATGCAATGAGCAGCCCTCCCAATGGCAACATTATATTGGTGGTTAAAAAATCCAGGGTTGCAAAAATATTACGCCCATCTAAGATGGACATATTTTCCCAGTGATTAAACGACAATACTGACCCTAATCCTAAAACCCAAGCAAGCAAGGCAACAAAAAAAGTTGCTTTGAAACGAGTTGTATTAAAACGCTCCACAGCCCATGCAACAGACGGTTCAATTAATGAAATGGCTGAACTCCAAGCAGCAAATGTTACCAATATGAAAAACAATACGCCAAAAAACGCACCAAACCCCATATGACCAAAAGCAATTGGCAAGGAAACAAACATTAAACCAGGACCTTCACCGGGCTCTAAACCATTTGCAAAAACAATAGGAAAAATGACAAGACCCGCAATGATCGCAACCAACGTATCAAAAAACGCAATGGTTAAACTGGTGTTTATAATGGAAATATTTTTTGGCATATAGGCGCCATACGCCATGATTGCACCCATTCCTAAACTCAAGGTGAAAAATGCATGTCCCATTGCTTCTAACACGCTATCCCATGTTAATTTATTAAAATCAAATGTGAATAAGAAATCCAATCCATCTTGAAAATTACCAGACATCATTGAATAGCCTAATAAGATGACTAGCAATAAAAAAAGCATTGGCATTAGAATGGTAACGGCTTTTTCCAACCCTTTATTCACTCCTCTGGCAACAACCATTGCTGTCAAAAGAATAAATACAGTGTGCCAACCTACTAATGTTAAAGGGTTAGCCAACAAATCTTCGAAAATCTTTTTTGCTACGTCAGGCGTTACTTGGCTCATTTCTCCAAAACCAAGCTTAGGGATATATGCCAACGCCCATCCTGCAACGACACTGTAATACGATAGAATTAAAAAACCTGCTAAAGCACCAAACCAACCTAACAACACCCAAGCTTTACTATGATTAGATTGGGCTGCAATTCGGCGCATACTTGTTATAGGGCTATACTGCCCATGTCGACCTAGTAAAATTTCAGCAATCATAATAGGCACACCAATTGCTAAAATACATGCGAGATAGACCAACACAAATGCCCCGCCACCATTCTCACCAGCAATATAAGGAAATTTCCAAATATTACCCAAGCCAACTGCTGAACCAGTTGCCGCAAAAATGAAAGTCCATCGATTTCGCCAAATACCATGAATTGACTGTTGCTTTTCAGGCATAAATCATCCTTTTTAAGATGCTGAAATAATTTGAGACCTTTACGACAAAAGATAAGACAAGAAAAAATGAGGGAAAAAACATCAAATTAAGGCGCAAAACTGGAAATTTTTAATCATTTTTTATCGTTAGAGCTTTATTGCAAAGGTCTGAATCTATCATTGTCTGAAATTTTCGCTATACTCTCAAGTCAAATGTCAGTATTTCAGCAAATTTGCTATTAACCATGAAAAAAACAGCGAGATCAAACAGT
>JAUIKI010000094.1 GCA_030430875.1 Gammaproteobacteria bacterium
TAGCAAAGAGGCTTAAATTGGTGTGGAGACGGCTGATATCGTTTGAATTACATACTTAATGTTCTCGTGTTGCTTTGAATTCAATCTCTGGCCATCGTTCTTCAGTGAGGCTTAAGTTGGCACGATTTGGTGCGAGATAGGTGAGGTGGCCTCCGCCATCGCGGGCTAGATTTTCATGACATTTGCGTTCAAATTCAGCGACCTTTTTTATATCAGGGCAATCAATCCAGCGCGCAGAAAAAATATTGATGCTGTCATAAACACATTCGACTCGATATTCATCCTTCAATCGGAAAGCCACGACATCAAACTGCAAGACACCGACTGCGCCAACCACTATGTCATTGCTTCTTTCCATCAAAAACACTTGTACTGCGCCTTCTTCTGACAGTTGTTTGAGGCCTTTTTGTAATTGTTTATTTTTCAATGGATCTTTAAGTCTAACGCGTCGAAAAAGCTCAGGAGCAAAGTTTGGGATGCCCAGATATTTTAATTCTTCGCCTGCTGTGAAGGTGTCGCCAATTTGAATGGTGCCGTGATTGTGCAGACCAATGATGTCACCAGGCCAAGCAATATCAGCATGAGTACGATCTCCAGCAAGAAAAGTGACTGCGTCAGCAATTTTGACATCTTTGTTGAGGCGGACATGGCGCATTTTCATATTTTTTTCATAGTGCCCAGAGCAAATGCGCAGAAAAGCAATACGATCACGATGATTAGGATCCATATTTGCCTGAATTTTGAAAACAAAACCACTGAATGAATCTTCATTAGGTGGAATGAGTCGTGATGTGCTTTCTCGTGCAAATGGTTTGGGTGCCTGTTCGACAAATAGATCCAACATTTCATAAATTCCAAAGTTACCCAGTGCCGTTCCAAAAAACACTGGGGTTTGTTTGCCTGCTAAATAGAGCGCTGAATCAAAACCATGGCTTGCTCCAGCAATCAGTTCAATTTGTTCGTTAAGCTCATCCAGTAAGTCGCCTAAGTGTTCTCTAGCTGCGGGACTATCTTTACCAACAATAATTTTTTGTTCAGATAGAGTGTGCCCAAATCCGTGTTGATATAAATGAATTTCATCACTGGGTAGGTGATAGATTCCCTTGAAAAATTTCCCCATGCCGATGGGCCAAGTAATCGGCGCGCATTGAATATTCAGCACTTCTTCAATTTCATCCAAGAGTTCCAGTGGGTCGCGAATATCTCTATCCATTTTGTTGATGAATGTGAAAATAGGTGTGGCACGCATTCGACAAACATCCATCAGTTTAATCGTGCGTTCTTCGACACCTTTGACGCCATCAATGACCATTAGCACCGAATCAACAGCTGTTAACGTGCGATAAGTGTCTTCAGAAAAATCCGCATGCCCAGGTGTGTCCAATAAATTGACTATGCGGTTTTTGTAGGGAAATTGCATTACGGATGTGGTGATAGAAATGCCGCGTTGTTGTTCCATTTGCATCCAGTCAGACGTGGCATGCCGACTGGACTTACGTGCTTTGACAGTTCCTGCCATTTGAATGGCTTTGCCGTGCAACAATAATTTTTCAGTCATGGTGGTTTTGCCTGCATCTGGATGCGAGATGATGGCAAAAGTGCGTCGATTATCTATTTCATTTTGCAGTGAAGACACAAGCAGTCTCAATTTATTGGTTGAAAGTGTAAATGGGTTTTAATTATAACTGACTTAAGGGCATTAGACTGCTATCGAGCTATTTTTTATCTCAATGGATGGTAGATACATGACTGCTTGCTTGTTAGGTATCATTACATGGCAATCTTTATCATGAGTTTTTTAGAAAGCCCATTGCCAACCGGCTGTTACAGTCCAATCACTTGTCATTTGTGGTCCGTTGAGATTTTGATAGATAGGTTTGGAGAGTTCAACAGCAAATCGATTGCCAGCCATAATAGTTTTAGGGTGAAAATTCAAGCCAAGACCTATATCAAAAACTTTACCACCATAATTATTGTTATCTGCCGTTGGTATCATGTGTTGCATTTTCTTTACATCGTTGTCATTGCCGTGCACATCTCCCCACCATTTACCACTTAAGCGAATAGATGTGTCAATCCAGTCCGCCCAGTGTTTGGCAAACCATGTATTGAGTTGTAATTCATTTCCAAGTCGATAGCCATTATCATTTTTTCCAAATCGCAACACGCCGCTAAGTTGTGCACCCCAGGAGTAAGTTGGTCCAGAAATGGTATTGCCGCTGTAGGTGATTCCCGGTTTAAAATCAACTGTTCCTGATCCCAGCTGCATAGCATAAGGAAGTTTAATGTTATTTTGCATGAAGGTGTCATCACGCTCATCAATTGATCCAGTTGGAAGACTGACGCCTAAATTAAGGTGCAGGTGATGATTGTGTTGACTGCTTTCGAACACATTAACCAAAGCAGTTAAACTGAGATCACCCATTCCTTCTGATACTGTTTCAAAACGCTTGTTAGCAGGCACCATGCCCATTTTCATTGGGCTGGTGACAAGCTGCATTTCTTTTTTAATATAGGGTAGCATCAACATCAGTGTTACGCTGTCATTAGGTGCATACATCAGACCAAGCATATGCATCTCCATTGTCATATCTAGCGGGGCAATCATGTAACCAGCATTGAAAATATCAGCTCGAGATAGATTGTTATTGCCGCTTTTCAATCCATCCATGTTCATATTCATATACCGATAGCTCAGCATCCATTCATCTTTTTTGTGAGTATGATCTCCCATGACACTAATTGGCCCATGAAAACTAGCATGCGTATGATTCATTACAAACAATGATATAAAACTTAGGAAGATAAAATATCGATATTTTGAAAAGAAGGTGAGCCGTTTTGACATTGAGTTTTCTCCTGAAAATAATTAAGCGCGGCTATTTTAGCACCATAGAAATATTGAGACCATTGCATTAAAAGGCAATGACGGGAAAAATGTCGGAAAAAGCTGCAGATTGAGGCGTAAAACGCAGATAATAACCAGTTATTGTCCAGTTTTACAACGAAAATATGCGGGTTTTTAACCATTTTTACGCTTGTCGCTTTAATGCAATGGTCTCATATTTGTCGACTACCCAAGAAAACCAAATGGATAGCTTTCTGCTAAATTTATTTAAAATTGCCGGTATCTATAAATTCGACAAGAGCTATATGGGTTAACTGTTTTTTTTGACAAAATCATTTCAATAATGAGAATTTGATAAAAAACATGCATAGGCTGAGGTTTTTCTTAATTATTGCAGATATACCCTTTTGCTATCAAATACCAATTTAAATTTAGTTGCTAACTTCCTGGTCATTTTCTTGATTTGCTAGATGATGTCGATTTTTTGGTCATCAAAGTGTCATATTGCTTTCTTATTATCTCGCACTAGCAATGGAGCTGCACTGTTTGGAATGGGATGTTGTACATAAACAGTGAATTGCCGAGCTTGATGTTGAACATAATAAACAGATAGCACCAATTTCACCAAAATTAATGTTGTGAAGCCGTTTGGGAGTATCTATGAAAAAAAAATATAGTTGTTGTTTGTTTGTGGGATTAACTTTACCTGTTTCTTTTAGCCACTCAGCACTAAAAGGTCCTGACTTTAATAACGATGGATTTGCTGATGCAGCATTTGGTATGCCTCATGTTGATCGAAATGATTTTATTGACGTTGGTCAAGTGATGATTACGTATGGTTCAAATGAAGGATTACAGTCAGTTAAAGGTAAGCGTCTTTTGCATCGAAACATTGAAGACGTACAAGGTGTGTTTTCAGATAAAGCCAATTTTGGTGCTGCACTTGCCTGGGGTGATTTTAATCAAGACGGCTATTCAGATCTAGTGGTCGGAGTGCCAGGCGATGAGGTTAACGGTTCAGTTAATGCAGGAAGTGTCCAAGTTTTCTATGGCTCCAAAGCATGTGAAGGACTTTGTCAGGATTGGAATAAAATCATTCATCGCGATCTAAACGGTATGGCAGATGATGCAGAATCAGGTGATAATTTTGGTGCTGCTGTCATCGCTGGTGATTTTAATGGTGATGGTTTTGATGATCTGGCGATTGGTGTGCCAAATGATTCAATTATTCATATGGATGGTGAAGTTGGTGTTGAGAAAGCTGGGACTGTGCATATCATTTATGGTGCTGAAACTGGATTAATTGTTGAAGGTAATCAAATTTTTCATTTGGATACAGCAACTGCTTGGGGAGATCACGAATATAAGCAAGCACAGCCTGGAGCTTATTATGGTGGCGTGTTAACAGCAGGCGATTATAACTGTGATGGAGTCGATGATTTGGCAATTAGCGCGCAATATTATGACTGGGACATGGTTGAAGATGCGGGTATCGTACACGTAATTTATGGCGCTAAAAATGGCTTGAATTACATTCAAAAACAACCAAAGATTTTATCGCAAAATAGTGAGCTTAATGAAGAAAAGTCAACGGGTGATTTGTTTGGTTTTTCGCTTGCCAGCGGTAATTTCAATGCCGATAGCTTTAACAAAATTGGCAGCTCAGATCCAACGATTTATGAATGTCAAGATTTAGTAATTGGCGTTCCATTTGAAGATAAAAGCTATGGTTCTGTATTAGATCAAAATTATGAAATTTCAGTGGATCAAGGAATCGTTCATGTGATTTATGGATCGAGTTCAGGTCTTGGTGGATTTACTCAAATTATCGATCGCGCGCAAACGAAATCTGCAGGGAGCAGTAATGATATATTTGGATTTTCACTCGCTGCAGCCAATTTTAATGCTGATTTTATTGATGATTTAATCGTGGGTGTCGTTGGTGATCAAACTGCTGCACTTTTTGGTGGGAGTGTGGATTTTTTTGGCGGGACTTTTCAGGGGTTGGATCCGATGATTTATGGTAAATATAATCAAGATACCAATTATGTGCTTCCAGGTAACACTGATGAATACGATCAATTTGGTTTTAGCGTGGGTTCCGGTAACTTTAATGGAAAAGGCTATTCAGAGTTAATTGTTGGAGCGCCGTTTAGCAGTTTTGGAAAGGTGGAGCAGCGGGGTATGATTTTTGAATTGCATACGGATACAAGTTATATGCCGCCTGAGTTAACCTATGCAAGTCGTATTTGGATTCATGGAGGTGAATGTAAAGTTGTTCCTCCTTACCAATGCAGTGATTTTGAAAAAAAACCGAATGATCCATCGGCAAAAACTGCTGATCATCTAGGTCAAACTTTAACATCGATGCGACCAATTATTGGTAAATAGTAATAATGCAATGGTCTCATAATAGAGATTTGAGTTTAAAAGACTGCCAAGAGGCAGTCTTTTTTTGTATCTTAAATATGCTATTGATTTTATTTTTTGATAGCTGTTTGAGTAAGCTGAACTAAACTTTGACTGCTTGGTGTTGCGCCATTGAAGTTGACGCCTGCTTGAGCTTGATAGGTGCCAAAAAAAGTTGTGTCTAATCATATCAGGGTGTTGTCTCAGTAGAGCAAATCAGTTTTTCAATCGAGCAGCATCTATTGAGACTTTAATCTCTCGAACACATAGCTCAGATTTTCATTTTCTCGCTTCTGTTTTTTTATGACATCGATATAGGTTTGATAATATTGATATCTCCATATAAACATCGTATCAATTAAAGAACAACTCAATACTTATTGGTTGCTTTTATTGTGCCTGGCTTTCAGGTGAAAACGCTTATTTATTAATCTGAGCAATAAGAATCCGTATTGGCTAATAAGAAAACTCTTTGAGATTAAAATCCAATCATATATAATCAATTTTGTGTATTAAAAGCACAAGGTAACAGGGATTACATGCCGCAGAAAATCAACTAATTAGAGTGTTTTTTGATCATCTTTTTTCTTGCGTTGACATTATGTCGCAAAGGTCTCAAGAGATGAAATATATCAATATCTCATGCTGTGAACAAAAAGGTCACTAAATTTTTGTTCACCATGAATCATGATAAAAGTTACAACGGATTGAGTGTGAATAACTTTTATTATCAGTAGATTAATCAACCCACACAATGTTTCAAAAGAAGGGCTTGTTTTTGTTACTTCGTAGCATAAGCAATTCTAAATTTAACTATTACTGTGATTTTTTCAAATTTAATCCACTGGATAATAATTAAGGCGTAACACATGTCCATAATATCTCTTGCAGAAAGCTTTAATCAATATTTTGATATCATCTTGGGA
>JAUIKI010000095.1 GCA_030430875.1 Gammaproteobacteria bacterium
AACCAACTTATTTGTGTTGCAATACCTTCTCTTACAGCGGTTGCACCATATTGTGAGCACACTCGTCGAATTTCACTCTCAAGTATAGATAAATCATTTGCATCTTTTCCTTTGATAAAAATAGTCAAGCTATATCGGCTAAGTGATTGAGACTTTTCATCAACTCCGTCAACAGCTTCTAAAGCAGTTTGAAACTGATGACTCAACGTCTTTGAAAATCGAGTGGCTGATTCCATGCGATTTTGTTGAAGCAAGGTTAGTGTTGCTTTCGTTTTGCTCATGGGTTCAATGAGATGTAATAGAGTATATTCGCCACTAATATTTTGTAATTCAGCCACCATATTTTCATCAATAAAATCACCGAATTTTCGAATACCGATGCTTGCCATTAGTAATTTTTTTTGTCCAGATTGAAATATGATTTCACCTTCCTCTCCACCGAAAACAACAGTATCTGCAGTTAATAAATCACTGACATTATTGCTTTTCACTGCAATTGGATTTGGTTTAGATAATGGACTTGCTAGATTTGCCCAAAATTCGAGTAAAGTATATGCGCGCTGAAATTTTCCTGACTTTTGTGTGATGATTTTAGGATGGTAAGCTGAAAGAATTGTCATGGTAATATCAGTTGCATCATTAATTCGATCTTCAGCGATTTTTTTACTGCTGGTCTCTGTTGATAAAACAATAACTTGTCGCGTTAAATAACTATCTTCAAATGATTTATTCCAGCTTTCATAGATGGTATGTAGCACTTTTTGTTTGGGGCCACCAAATGAGCTACAGTTAACTCTTTCTCTTAGCACAAAAACACGCACTGTTATGTTTATTTCGGCCAAAGAGTCAATCCAGTTTTTACGTGTTGTGTTATTCGATTCTTGCTCTATGGTAGAAATAAAAGTTGTATCATTTCCTTGGACTTCTATGCAGCGCACATAGGTGTTTTTATTACAAATTAGTGTTTTCTCATCTTCATGTATATATTGAAAAGGCAAGTAGTCAGCTAAACGTGTTTCTTTTAATTTAGGAAGAATTGATCGAGAGATTGCTGGGATCATAAAAGCGACGAATAATGCTGCACCTGCGCCAAGTCCCAAAAAACTTATGGACATAGAGAACCAATCACTGTTTTCCGTTAGTGCTTGCATTAGAGCAGGTGAAACTGTCTCATCAAAATGTTGCAATGTCTCTTGCAGAATTTTGATCGAATCATTTGAATTGTTATATTTGCTCATGGTGTGAATTTATTCGCCTTAATTATAATTAAATTTTTAGTTCGCTTTTGTTTAAATGACCATGCTTCCAATAGAGTGTCAAGATGTGGTTCTCTTGCTGAAATAGATACTAGAAATCCATGCACTCCTAATAATAAGGTAATAAATATTAATGGATTGAGATCGAAAATAACCACACCAGCAATCCAGCAAAAGACAATTAAGCTAACATTAATAACAGCTATTTTGTATGGCACCCAAAACATCATAGGAGGTGATGTGACTGCTCTGAGCACTGGTGTTTTCATCTCTTTCTCCTAAGGATCTAAAACATCTTCTACGCCGGTTAAATAAGTGATTATCTGACCAACCAGTAGAACAAGGATCATTCCACCAATTAATGAGACAAACCACATTACGTTAAACCGACCAAAAAATGCCATGACTGCGAGTGTTAAAATACCAAATGCCCCCAAGATTAAAATGATTTTTTTAACACGCTCAAAAGCATTTAATGCTTTTTCTTCTGCTTGATCAAACACTGCTTCATTATTATTAGCATTGACATAGCTGATTTCTATCATCGAAAAACCGAGAAAAAAAACCATTAACAGCATACTTATTTTTTTTGTATGTTTAATTTAAATACTTCCATATGTTCTCCTTGAGTAGTTAATAAATATATTTATTTTCCAGATGGAATTGCTCGCATTGCTCCCATACTTGTTGCTTGGCTTGCTATTTGAGATGCTCCTCCTGTGTCTTGCGACCCTGTGAGCATGGAGGCAATACTGCCTGCTTTTGTTAACATGACAAACAAGATGAGGTGAGAAATAAATAATGTCCAAAAAAATGCGCTTGTGAGTGATATATCTACGGTGCCATAATCTAAATTTTTACCTTTAATTTCATATTCATTTGGGAGAAGTTGAGCCATTTCCAGCATGAATAGTTGGATGCTCTGACTGCCATCATTATAAAAATTTCCTAAATAAGAGATAATGGATATACCAATGGCGACGATACAACTTAAAAAAATTAATGTTAAAGTTGATTGCAATAATATTTTTATGGCGCTAATCCCAAATTTTTGCCATCTTTCAAAGACAAAGCTTGCGATAAAAATTGGACTTAGCATGCCAATGATCATTATTTTGAATAGCGCTTCTAGTAGAAACAAAGGGAAGACTAAGATAATTAACGCTGAAATAATGAAAATTAGCATGCCAGCGTAATAGCGCGATTTCTCTTCTTGAGTTTGGCTGTCATCGTTACCAACATTAACAGACATAACCGTATTTCCTAAGATGATTCCTGAGCTGAAAATTGCTTGTATTGCTTCAGTTTGGCAAATTAGTTTAGTGCGATTTTGAGATAAATTTCCTGTGGTTTCAGTATCATAAAACTCAAGATTTGCCAGTAAAAATATATTTTCCATTGCCGCGTCGTATTCAAGGCTTGCATTGCAGTTGATGTCTCCCCACTCGCCAAAAATATCAATAAAATCAAACATATTCCCCCAGTCAAATTTATTGTTTCCTGCTTCTTCGATGATGTTTTTTAATTCGATGCCTGCATCGTTAAAACTAACATTATTGTAGTCAATGACGATTTCTTGAATCGTCTGTGAAACATTAATGCTTGCAGAAGAAACAGGTTCAATGAGATATTCCCATACCCAACTTGGAATGGCTAAAAGTGAAAAAACCACAGCAAAGATTAAAAATCTTTTTCCAAGATTTCCCCAGGATTTTTTTATGGCATCTGACTCACCAAAAGGTAGCATTAGTCGCAAAACTTGAAAGAGTACCCATAATGCTAAAACAACTGCAAAAAACCGCCTGAACATTTCACCAAATAATGTTGAGGCAACGCTTCCATAGTGAACCATCATTTCATAAAAAACACCCACGACTGGGCAAGCCCAACACTGATTATTAATGTTTGCGGCTACAGACGAAATAATTGATTCATCATCTTTTTGATTCGGCGGATCAGCGGCTATTGCCGGCAAGGTGCTCGAAAAAATAAGTATTAGTAACAGAAACTGTTTGCAAATCTTTTGCATTAATTTTTAATCTCAATTCTGGATTATTATTATGTGCTTCTAGTAAAAATATACTGGCATTCATATGTAACAGTAAAAATTAAAGGTAAGTATATTTATGAAGAGATTGTTAATCTATAACGAGCTTATGCAATATATATGAATTTAACGTACTATTTTTAATCAAAATGTTGTGAGAAATTTCTCACAACTGATAATTTCAAAAGTTGTTTTATCTGATTGATATTTTGAGATAATAAAGAAATACAAAAAGTTATTGCATATTGATAAATGTAGGAGAATGGCGAGATTTTTTTTTAAAACTTAAAATTAATCTTGGAAAGATTAGGAGCATCGCAATACTGCTCTTAAAAAATTCAGATTATAATTGTGGTACGCTACTAAAAAGATATGGTAACTAAATGGCAATATTTTTAAGTCGTTTGAGAGCTTCGGTTAAAACATCCATCGATGTCGCAAATGAAAGTCGCATGTAATTTTGCAAACCAAACGCAGAACCTGGTACGAGAGCAACATGTGACTGCATTAATAAATATTCAGCAAGCTCCACATCATTATGAATAGATTTTGATTCCAGCTTTTCTAGCATAGAGCTAAAGTTTGCGAAACAATAAAATGTCCCGTCGGCAGCTTGAGTGGAAATACCATCGATTGCATCAAGTGCCGGAATTAAATAATCATGGCGTTGTTTAAATGCTTGCACCATTTCATTTACGCAATCCTGTGGTCCTTCTAGTGCTGCGCAAGCTGCTGCTTGAGAGATTGAACAGGGATTTGATGTACTTTGTGATTGAATTTTGGTCATGGTTTTGATCAGCGAACTAGGTCCAGCTGCGTAACCAATTCGCCAGCCAGTCATGGAATAGGCTTTAGAAACACCATTTAGCACGACTGTACGATCATATAAGTCTGGGCAAGCCATCAAAATATTACAAAATGTCTGTTCTCCCCATAAAATATGCTCATACATATCATCTGTTGCAATGATGATGTTGGGATGTTTTAGTAAAACATCTGCCAAATTTTCCAGTTCTTGTTGAGAGTAAGCCATGCCGCTAGGGTTTGATGGGCTATTTAGTACCACAAGGCGGGTTTTTGAGGTGATTGAAGCAGATAGTTGTTCTGGGGTTATTTTAAAGCGAGTTGATTCATCTGCAGGAATGAAAACAGGTGTTGCTTCCGCAATTTTGACTATATCTGGATAAGAAACCCAGTAAGGGGCTGGAATGATAACTTCATCACCTGGATTCAGTAATGCCAAGCTTAAGTTGAAAAAACTTTGTTTACCACCACAAGACACTAAAATTTGCTCTGGTTCGTAGTCTAATTTATTATCATCGCTGAATTTACTAATGATGGCATTTTTTAGCTCAGGAGTCCCATCAACTGCCGTATATTTGGTCTTACCCTGGTGAATTGCGCTGATTGCGGCCTCTTTGATATGATCTGGGGTATCAAAATCTGGTTCGCCTGCACCAAGACTGATAATATCGTGACCCTTTGCTTTAAGTTCGCGTGCGCGAGTGGTCACTGCAAGTGTTGGAGATGGTTTTACAGCATGTACCCGACGAGCTAATTGGATATTCAAGGTGGTTTCCTTAAAATAGTGGATAATTTATCAATAATCATTCTTAATGAATGATGGAGTAGTTTCTCTTCTGCACATTTTAATCAAACTAATATTAATAGTCGAATATTTCTAGTGTAAACATTATGAGTCGTTTGTTTAAAGTTATTAGTGGGTTCCAAGCTGCAGGCGATCAGCCAGCTGCAATTGATCAGCTTGTCGATGGAGTCGAATCTGGGCTAGCGTTTCAAACATTACTAGGGGTGACAGGCTCAGGCAAAACATTCACTGTGGCTAATATGGTTGAGAGGTTACAACGACCAGCCTTAGTTATGGCACCTAATAAAACCTTAGCTGCACAACTTTATGGTGAATTTAAAGCCTTTTTTCCAAACAACTCCATTGAATATTTTGTGTCATATTATGACTATTATCAACCAGAAGCCTATGTGCCCACATCAGACACCTACATTGAAAAAGATGCATCAATTAATGAACATATTGAGCAAATGCGACTTTCGGCAACAAAAGCACTCTTTGAGAGACGCGATGTTTTAATCGTTGCGACTGTATCCGCTATTTATGGATTGGGTGATCCAGCTAGCTACTTGAAAATGGTCATTCATTTAGATCGAGGTGATCAAATTGATCAACGGCAATTATTACGTCGCTTGGCCGAGTTGCAATATACTAGAAATGATATGGATTTTCATCGAGCTACCTATCGAGTACGAGGAGATGTTATTGATATTTTTCCTGCAGAATCAGAAAAAGAAGCAATTCGAGTTGAATTATTTGATACAGAGATTGAATCAATTAGTTTATTTGATCCATTAACAGGTGCTGTTTCTAGGAAAGTACCTCGTGTGACAATCTATCCAAAAACCCACTATGCAACCTCTCGAGATATTGTTCAGGCGGCTGTTGATAAAATTAAAACTGAATTAAAAGAACGATTGGGACAATTGCGTGATAATAATAAGCTGGTAGAAGCACAGCGACTTGAGCAACGCACCTTATATGATTTAGAAATGATGGTTGAGTTAGGTTATTGCACGGGAATTGAAAATTATTCACGTTATTTGTCTAATCGAAAGGCCGGTGATCCACCACCAACACTATTTGAATATTTACCTGATGATGCATTGGTTTTTCTTGATGAGTCTCACGTGACTGTTCCACAAATTGGCGGCATGTATCTTGGGGATCGTTCCCGAAAAGAAACATTAGTAAATTATGGATTTCGACTCCCTTCAGCAATGGATAATCGCCCGTTACGGTTTGATGAGTGGGAACAAATGATTGGTCAA
>JAUIKI010000096.1 GCA_030430875.1 Gammaproteobacteria bacterium
TTATTTAGGTGGATTTGTGGTTACAACAGGTTTTGGATGCGATGAATTAGCTGAAAGTTTTGAAAAGCAGCATGATGTTTATCAAAGCATTATGATTAAAGCATTAGCTGATCGTTTGGCAGAGGCATTAGCCGAGCGAATGCATGAGCGGGTGCGAAAACAGTTTTGGCGATATGCTGCTGATGAGAGCCTTTCAAGTGAGCAATTAATTCGTGAGCAATATCAAGGTATTCGTCCAGCTCCTGGTTATCCAGCCTGCCCGGACCATACTGAGAAACAAATGTTATTTGATTTGCTGCAGGCATATGAATCAACAGGAGTGGCATTGACTGATAGTTTTGCAATGACACCTACTGCTTCAGTGAGTGGGTTTTACTTTTCTCATCCACAGGCAAAATATTTTTCAGTTGGGAAGATTGGTGAAGACCAAATTATTAGTTATACGGATCGCAAAAAAATGACAAAATCAGCCATTGAGCGTTGGTTGGCACCTGTTTTGGGTTATGATGCTAAGTGATATTTGTTTTTTTTGAGTTAGATGGATATACTTTTTGGTATGCTGAGATGTTTCACAATATAGACCAATGAAATATAAATATTAATAACTAATTTAGACTTGACTATCACCATGACTAAAGAACTTCCTCTGTTGAAAAATACGGTACATTTGTGGTTTGCTTTTCCACATGAAATTAAAGACCCTGAATTGTTAAAACAATACCGTAGTTTGTTGACTGAACATGAAAGAGAGCAGCAGCAACAGTTTTTTTCGAGAGGCATCGTCACCAATATTTAGTTGCTAGAGCAATGTTGCGTACTGTTTTATCTCAATATGCAAATGTGAAGCCAAATGATTGGATGTTTACTAAAAATCAGTATGGTAAACCTTCTGTTGCCAAAGAACATGGCCTGCCACATCTGCAATTTAATATCTCGCATACTGATAAGCTAATTGTTTGTGCTGTTTTAATGGATAATGAAATTGGCGTGGATGTTGAGTATACGCTGCGACCAGGTGAAACCATTGCTGTTGCTGATCGGTTTTTTTCAAAAAAAGAGGTTGGTGACTTAATGATGTTGCCAGAAGAAGATCAACGATCACGCTTTTTTGATTATTGGACCCTGAAAGAAGCTTATATTAAAGCATGTGGAATGGGGCTTACTATTCCTCTAAATGATTTTAGTTTTGATTTGCAAAAACAATCGACTATTTCCATCTCATTTAGTGAGCAACGCAAGGATGACCCGGAATTTTGGAAGTTTTGGCTGTTTCAATCTGGTCGTGCTCATAAAACAGCTGTTGGTTTAAAGTGCATGGACAGTCAACTGCCTATTGAAGTAATTCAATATAAAACTGTTCCACTTAAGGAATTTAATCAAGTTGATTATCCTTTGTTGCGTCAAACTGAATTGGTGTAGTCTAATGTAGCGCAGTGTCTGTTAGGTTGAATATCCAGGATTTTTGCCATTTTTTTTCTGATCTTGGCTGTGGTTTAGATCTTATTGAGCAGTTTCATAAAAAATTATCACAAGTGCTGAAAGTGGTTAGTTTGATGTGGATATTTCCCTCTGTTTTTCTTTCATATTATTCGTTGCAAAGAGCTTCATTTTAACTATGAATATTCTAACAATTCTTTGAAGTTTTATTGCGGTTTGGCAAGTAAGGGTAGAGTATCTATATTGATAACTAACTTAAAAATCCTCCGTCCACAGTTATGCAAGATCCAGTTATATAGCTGCTAGCAGGGGAAGCCAGGAATAATACAGCTGGTGCGATCTCATTAGGTTTGGCCATTCGTTTCAATGGAATCATTGGCAATACAATTTGCATGAGCTTTTCATTTTGTGTTAATGCGCTGGCAAATTCAGTATCAGTTAGTCCAGGAAGAACGGCATTAACGCGAATGTTATCCTGAGCACATTCTTTTGCAAACGCTTGAGTCATAGCTATGACTGCTGCTTTGGTAATGGAATAAGGTCCCTGCATGATTGCAGGCTTAACTCCATTAATTGATGCAATATTAATAATATTTCCTCCACCATTTTTTCGCATTAAGCGTCCAATTTGTTGACTTAAATAGAAATAGCCTCTTAAATTAACTTGAATGGTTTTATCAAATGCAGCCATGTCAGTGTCTAAAATGTGTCCATAACAAGGATTGGTTGCGGCATTATTAACCAATATATCAATGGAGGTGTGGTTGGTTTTTAGAGTTGAAAGTAATTTATTAATTGCTTCATCGTCCCCAATATGGCACGGGTAAATTGAAGCACTACCACCATCAGAATTAATTTTTTCAGCCACCTTGGACAATCCTGCAATCTTGCGGCTGGTCAAAATGACATGGGCGCCATGTTCTGCGAGTAGGGCGGCAATGCTCGCACCAATGCCGCGGCTTGCGCCAGTAATTAGTGCTGTTTTATTGTGAAGATCAAATAGCCTTGTATCCATATTATCTGTCTTTAATCGTGAGCCTGTTCTACAAACGATTGATAGTCGATTAAATAAGATTTAAATTCACTCAGGTTTGCTGGTTCTTCAATTAAACTGTAATGATAGAGCCGTTTGCCATTAAGGGTTTTTGCTGGAAATACGTATTTTTCCCAGTTGATAATTGCGTGATGATAAAAGCCATCTGAGCTATCCCAGAAATAGGGAATAACTTCTCTACTAGCCATTTGCTGAATTAATTTTTCAGGAGCATTTTGATCGCTTGCAATATCTAGATGACTCTCAAGATCAATTTCATTCATAATGATCAATCGAAATATTTTACCACCTGCATTCACCATTAAGAAACCATTAGGCTCTAAAGTAATGTAGTACTCAACAATTGCATGTTGCTTGTTTAGTGCATGAAATAGGTCTTCAAAAGCAATATCATTTACAAAGGTTGGTGCAATGTCGTTGAAACTAATACTGTTTTTAAAAATTTGTGAGATTTCATCAAAATAGTTATTTTGAATGCTAAGAAGCATTTGATTAACCTTTTCCAGCGCACTGCTATCTTGTTTTAAAATAAAACGGTCAATGATGCCTTGATTAAACGCGTCAACAGCAACTTTTTCATCTGCAACGCCAGTGAATAGAATTTTTTTGATGTGATGATTATCTATTTGCTTGCAAAATGTAATTCCATCCATGCCTGGCATATCAAAATCAACAAGGGCGACAGACACTTCGCTGAATCGATCAGTTGAGTTTAGTCGAGAGGTGATAATTTGTTTATCTAATTTAGGTAATTCATTGATTTTTTCGGCATTTTTCAAGGCATTTTTATAATCTTCATAACATGATTCATAGACCGGGTTTTTTGGTGAATTGTTTAAGAATTGTAGTGCTTGCATTGGGTTTGAAAACAGTTTGCATGAAATACCCGGATCCAGTTGCAAACTGAAATTGGTTAAAAAATCTTGATTGTCATCAACGAAGACAACAGTAGTTGGATAGTGGAATGTCGGTACAGCTCGAGCTTGCATGCTTTTCTCCTAGTATCGTAACACAGCAATCTACCCTATAATTTTATTGAAGAAACTAAAGTAGTTACCATAATTATATCTTGCTAAGGTCAATTGTACATCGTTTAATGATTGCCGATTTGATTTGCATGCTTGGTGAGTAGTGCTCTGTTGAGTGCAAATATCTACAAAATATTTTGAATGCACAATTGGATGTAATGGAAAGTGCTGCATTGGATTTAGCTAAAATTTTAACTTTTTGACTGAATTTCGACCTTTTTTAGGGTTTTTTGCTTGAAAACTAGCTTGTCATATCATTAGTTTGCACTGGGCATCATTTAGAATTTTGCTATATTAGCGTAATCATTATGTTGAAAATAGTTTTCAAATAGGACTATTTTCAACATAATTGCAGAGATCTCTTACAAGAAATTAAATTTTGGCTTAACTGATTTTACTGAAAAAAGGAAGAGTTTATGGAGCATTCACTCCAACATGCAGCATGGTTTCGACAAGTTTCTCCTTATATTAACCAGCATCGTGGTAAGACTATGCTGGTTGGATTAACTGATTTGGCACTTCAAGAGCCTTATTTTGAACCTATTGTCCATGATTTAGTGTTGTTAAAAAGTTTAGGCATTAAATTAATCATTGTGTATGGGGCACGATGTTATATTGATGAAGAGTTGAAGCAATTAGGTATTAAAAATATTTATAGTCAGGGACTTAGAGTCACAAACCAACAAGCAATGGAGTGTGTTAAGAAAGTTGTCGGACAATTGCGCTTACGTTTTGAGGCTATTTTTTCGCAGGGAGCTGCACATTTGCCGAGCTCGGCAGCATTTACAGAGATTATCAGTGGTAATTTTGTGGTTGCAAAGCCTATTGGTATTAAGCAAGGTGTTGATTTTTGCTTTACAGGTCAGGTGAGACAAATAAAAGAAAATAGTATGAGACAGCTTTTGGATCTTAATAATATCTTGTTATTGTCTCCTATTGGTTATTCTTCTACAGGAGAAACCTTTAATTTGTCATTTGATGAGTTAATGGTTGCTGTTGCTACCAAGCTTAGTGTCGATAAATTGATTATTTATGATAATCTTCGAGAGTTAATCAATGCCGAAGAAATTACTTCTCGAGAAATGTCAGTTGCAGAATGTGATGTGAAGCTAGCAGAGCTTGGAGTTGATCAAGTTAAGAGTAAGTCGTTATCACTTGCAAGCCAGGCATGTCGAGGTGGCGTTAGTCGAGTACATCTCATTGACTACACGCAAAATGGTGCACTAATTGCTGAGTTATTTACTCAAAAAGGATCAGGCTTGCTGATCACAAATGAGCCTTATGAACGCATTATGTCAGCTAAAATTGATGATGTGGGAGGGGTTCTTGAGTTAATTCAACCGTTGGAAGAAGAAGGAGTTTTAGTGCGACGTTCTCGAGAACGTCTTGAACAAGAAATTGAACAATTTATTGTTATCAAACGTGATCATGCTGTTATTGGTTGTGCAGCACTGTATCCTTTTGTTGGTGAGAAACAAGCCGAAGTAGCTTGTTTAACAGTTCATAAAGATTATCGTCGTTGTAATCGTGCAGCAAAGCTTTTAACTCAAGTTGAAAAAAATGCCAGAAGTCAGGGTATGACTCGACTTTTTGCTTTAACAACAGAAGCAATTCATTGGTTTAATGAGCAAGGTTTTAAAGTGGCTGATGTGAATGAGTTGCCAGTTGAGAAACAACAGACGTATAATTTCCAACGTAACTCCAAAATATTAGTGAAAGATTTGTCAGAGGATTTGTAGTATTTACTTTTTATTTGCAGCCTTACTTTTAGTGCATTATCTTAAATTTTGAGGAAATCATATGAGCAGTAATGATCGAAAATATTCATCCCGAGTTGTTGATGGAGTAGAGAAAGCACCTAGTCGTGCCATGTTGCGCGCTGTTGGTTTTTCTGATGCTGATTTTAAAAAACCACAGATTGGTATTGCCTCAACTTGGAGTATGGTAACGCCTTGTAATATGCATATTAATCAGCTTGCAGATAATGCCTCCAAAGGTGTTGATGATTCTGGTGGGAAAAGTGTGATTTTTAATACAATTACAGTTTCTGATGGCATTTCAATGGGAACCCCCGGCATGTGTTATTCATTGGTTTCACGTGAAGTCATTGCTGATTCGATTGAAACAGTGGTGGGAGCTGAAGGATTTGATGGTGTGGTTGCCATCGGCGGTTGTGATAAAAATATGCCAGGTTGTGTGATGGCAATAGCGCGTCTTAATCGGCCAGCTGTTTTTGTCTACGGAGGCACAATTAAACCAGGTCCTGAGCACAGAGATATTATTTCAGTGTTTGAAGCAGTCGGTGCGCATGCAAAAGGCAGTTTATCTGATATTGAATTAAAAGAAGTTGAAGATACGGCGATTCCTGGACCTGGATCCTGTGGTGGTATGTACACAGCCAACACCATGGCATCCGCTGTCGAAGCATTAGGTTTAAGTTTGCCAAACAGTTCCGCGCAAGAGGCGGTGTCAGATGCCAAACAAGATGATTGTTGGAAAGCAGGTCAGGCAGTTATGCAGTTGATCAAAAATGATATTAAAC
>JAUIKI010000097.1 GCA_030430875.1 Gammaproteobacteria bacterium
GCAAATGGGGAAGCGGTAGTTTTGCTTTTAAGAAGCATTGGGGGTTTGAACCTGAGCCGTTGAATTATCAAAATTATTTGTTGAGTGCTGATAAGCCCGCAGATCTTAACCCAAATAACCCTAGTTATAAAACCTATATTAAAGTGTGGAAAAAACTCCCTGTTTGCGTGACCACTTGGCTTGGGCCTTACGTTGCTAAATATTTATGCTAATAGGGCTGGCTACTGATGACTGAAAAAACCATGCTTTCTAATTTATCTCGCCAAATCACTCAGTCATTGGTTTTGTTGGTGATTGCTTGGTTGTTAGTGTTTTTTTGTTATGCTGAGACTTGGCAAAGCATGCTACATATTTGGTATAACTCTTCTACTTACCAGCATTGTTTTTTAATTCCCATCATTAGTGCTTATTTAATTTTGCAAAAGTGTAAGCAGTTAAAAAGCAATTTAGTTTCTTTTGATTGGATAGCACTTGTTGTCATATTTTTTGCAAGCTTGTTATGGTCTATAGCGACAGCACTTGGTATACAGTTAGGCCAGCACATTATGGTGGTGAGCTTGTTAATTGGTTCAGCCTGGTTTTGTTTGGGGCGATTAATAACAAAGCTACTACTGTTTCCATTATTGTACTTATATTTCGCCGTGCCTTTTGGTGATTTTCTCATTCCTTATTTGCAAGATTTTACTGCACAGTTTGCCGTCTATGCATTGCGTTTGTCTGGCCTACCTGTTTTGCTGGAAGATAGGCTGATTAGTTTACCTTCCGGTGATTTTTTGGTGGCTGAAGCTTGTAGCGGGGTTAATTATTTAATTGCAAGTGTTGCAATTGGTGCTTTGTTTGCGCATTTGCACTATCGTTGTTGGTGGCGAGTGATTGGGTTTATGTTGTTGGCAGTGGGCCTGCCCATTGTTGCAAATGCAATTCGCGCTTATGGCATTATTATGTTGGCCCATGTAAGTGACTTAAAATTAGCAATTGGAGTTGACCACCTGATTTATGGCTGGTTGTTTTTTGCTGTGGTCTTATTAGCATTGTTTAGCTTAGGCCGGCTGTTTTCTGAGAATATAAAACAGCATGAGAGGGTGTTATCAAAAAGCACAACTTATGGTGCTGGAGCAACAGTTTTAGTCAGCGCCATTTTATTCGCAGCATTATTGTTAGGGCCTATTTTACAAAGCCAGTTTTATAGCCAAGCATTATCAGACAAACACTATGCATTAACCAATCAGCAACCTTGGCAACCGGCTGAGAATAACTTGGGCACACGTTTTCTGAAAGCCAGCCAGCAGCAGTTACGTCATTATCAGAACATAACTGCTTATTTGTTTGATTATAGCCAAAGCCAATCTGAGCTGGTGAATGCACAGCATCGCTTTTTTGATGCCAAGCATTGGCAGCGTGCGCAAGCTGAAGTTGTTTATGATGAAAAAGGTAGTTATTGGCGCTTTTTATTAAATAATAAACAGGGGCAGCACTATATTGTTTTTGCTGCATATCAAGTGGGTGATAGCTATACGCACCGTGGCTGGCAGGTTAAGCTGTGGCAAATGTTGCACTTTATGCGCGGGCAAGTACAGCCCAAATCAGCGTGGGTAATATACTACCCAGCTGAACCTGCAAGAAAAGTTGATTTAAAAAGCTACTTGCCCATGGTTCAAGGTTTAAATTAACAGGAGCATTTAGCCTAATCTTTTACAGGTACTTTGAATTGCGACACGCTATAAATACATCCCTGTACGCTCGTGATTCAAAGTAGCTGTAAAAGATTGGGTATCAATTTGGTTGAGAATGAATATATGTTAAATCCATCTGCACAATCTGAACCACCATTAATTGCGCATCTTATTTATCGCTTGGATTTTGGTGGCCTAGAAAATGGTTTGGTGAATATCATCAATCATATGCCCGAGCAAGCCGCTAGGCACTGTATTGTTTGCTTAACTGATTTCAACCCACTTTATGCCAAACGCTTAACCAGACAAGGTGTTAAAATTTTTTGCCTACATAAAAAAGAAGGTAAAGACTGGTTGGTTTGGCGGCGTTTGTATCGTTTATTAAAGCAGCTTAAGCCCATATTATTGCACACGCGTAATTTGCCCGCGCTTGAGGGCCAGCTGGTTGGTTGGCTATTGAAAATACCGGTGCGCATTCATAGCGAGCATGGTCGAGGCAGCACAGATTTATATGGTGATAATAAAAAATATCAGTGTTTGCGTCGTCTGGTCAGTTTTTTTGTGCATCGTTATATTGTGTTGTCACATGAATTAATGATGTACTTATGTGATAAAGTAGGCATTAACCGCAATCGGATAACACTCATTCATAACGGTGTTGATAGTGAGCGTTATCAACCTATTGATGCACCAGTACACGTGGATGACTTACCCTTTAGCCCAGATAAGCATTTTATTATTGGTATGGTGGGGCGCATGGATATCAGCAAAGCGCCTATGGATTTGGTGCAAGCATTTAAAGTATTAAAACAGCGCTACCCTAACAAGCCTTTAAAACTATGCTTAATTGGTCAAGGTGATGAGCAAGCTATCTGCCAGGCATTTTTAGCCGAGCATAATTTGATAGCAGATGCCTGGTTGCCTGGGGTGCGGCAAGATGTGCCAGCACTATTACAAAACTTTGATGTTTTAGTTTTACCGTCTTTGGTTGAGGGTTTGCCTAATATTGTATTAGAGGCAATGTCTTGTGCAAAACCGGTTGTGGCCACAGCAGTATGTGGTACACCAGAGCTGGTGCAACATGGTGAGACTGGTTACTTGGTGCAACCTAAGCAGCCAGAGCAGTTGGCAGCAAGTATTGGGTTTTATTTAGATGCACCTGAGAAGCTAGCATTGCATGGCGCGCAAGGCAGAGCATTGGTTTTAGAATATTTTACACTCACTAAAATGATTAATAACTACCACAAATTTTATCAAGAGCAATTAGCATGTGCGGTATTACAGGCATCTTAGATTATCAAAAAACACAAGCTATTGATGAAAAGCTGTTTAACACCATGGTTGATAGTTTAAGCCATCGTGGCCCAGATGCGCGCGGTGTTTTTTTTCATGAGCATATTGCATTTGGGCATAGGCGGCTTTCGGTCATTGATTTAAAGCAAGGTGGCCAGCCCATGTTTAGCAATGACAAAAAAACAGTGCTTGTTTTTAACGGTGAAATTTACAACTTTAAAAGTTTAGCCGCTGAGCTTGCTAAATTAGGCCATAGATTTTACACCAGCTCAGATAGTGAGGTTTTATTAAAAGCTTGGCAAGAGTGGGGTGTTGACTGCGTTCAACACCTGCGTGGTATGTTTGCATTTGCAATATGGGATGTTGAAAAGCAGTCACTGTTTTTAGCGCGTGATAGATTAGGTATTAAACCTTTATTTTATGGGCTAATGCCCAATGGTGAATTATTATTTGCATCAGAGTTAAAGCCTTTTTATTTGTATGATGGCTTGAGTAAAACACTGCGTGAAGATGCTGTGTGTGATTATTTCTCCTTAGGTTATATTCCCGATCCAAAAACCATTTTCCAATCAGTTCATAAGTTGCCACCTGGCCATACATTACAATTTACACCCAGTAAAAACCAAGGCATTTTGCGTCGTTATTGGGATGTTAATTTTTCACCCTGTCAGACAGCAAGTGCAGCTCAGTTAGAAGAAGAATTAATAAGCCGGTTAAATGAAGCGACACAAATTCGCACGGTTGCTGATGTGCCTTTAGGGTCTTTTTTATCAGGTGGTGTTGACTCCAGTGCAATCACAGCATTGCTAGCAAACAGTAGAAATCAAGCAGTTAACACATTTTCTATTGGCTCACCGGCTAAAGCATTTGATGAGTCAGGCTACGCGCACAAGGTTGCAAAACTACTTGGAACGGATGCAGAACTTGCCTATTCCGGGGCGATGCTTCAGGATTTCTTGCTTCCCATGCTGACTAATGAAAAGTATGCAGAGTATATTGCATTCCTGACACTTCAATCCACTTCCCCCTGTGGACTGGTTGATTTTGAACAGAAAAAATTTGGATGGAATCACTGTCGCGCTGCAGCTCATATTATGACAGCCTGGAAATTTCCGGATGACATCATTTGCTGCGTTCTGTTACACCATCGAGGTCTTAACATCCTGACCGACGAGAAGCTGAGTAAAACGGCTGCAGCTGCAGTTGCTGTTTCCGCTTTAATCCCATGTCCGATGCAGCAAGTTCCAGGTGGTATGCAGCAACTCTTTAAACTGGCCAATGTTTGGAAAGGGTTTGACCTTATCGATATTGCCAAAAAGGTTGATGTTGAATTAAGAGAAATAGAACAACGAACGACAAACCACATTTCCTTAATCAAACGATGTGAAAAAGCCTCTTTAATAAAAGTCTGAATTCATTCTCATATCATGATGGCTTCTGTTCAGATACAGTGTTTACCTTAAACCGATCAAGCAAGCTGAAAAGTGAAAAAACCTGGTTCTTTAATATTGCCTGCGCCTCAATTTATACATTAACCTGAATTGTTCACGGTTTTTCTGTGTGATGGTGCTTAAAGGGCGATATTCAAAATGAATAGTGATGCCAAAACAATTCGATCTGTATCCAGTTCAATTGGGTTAAAGGAATGGGCTGCGGTTTGCCTTGCTTTGAGAAACGGTAAACAATCATTGCTTCTTCGTAAAGGTGGGATTCACGAATCTGGAAATCAGTTTCAAATTGATCATCCGGAGTTCTGGTTTATTCCAACCCGCTTTCATCAGTCTTCCGAGGAAATTATTCCTGAAGAACACGATTTGCTGGATACCTGTTGTGAAAATAAACCGAAAGAAGGAGAGATTGCTCTTTCAGAATATGCAGTTGTTGAAGAAATTCATTATATCCGTGATGAAGCAAAACTGTCGCGATTAAAAGGATTTCATATCCTGAGTGAAGAGACGATCGAGAATCGCTTCTATTATAGAACGACAGGAATATTTGCAGTGATTGTCCGGGTTTATCAAACAGAGAATCCATTGATCATTCAGGACGATCCCTCTTATGAAGGTTGCAAGAGTTTTATTGAATTTCCTTCATCGATTCATTCAGACCAAATGAAACCTGTGTTAAGTGAGGATGAGCATGCGGATGTGGTCAAACGAATAAGAACATCATTGTTCGGTCATGAAGCTTGAACAGTTGCATGAAGTTTGAACTGTCAGAAAGCCCAATCTGGAAAATCATCGTTGAATAATCAAAACAAAAAAAGAGGAGTCGTTTTTACACGGCTCCTCGTTCCTAGAGGGTCATTTCTTACTCAAACGAGTTTCATTTCTGTATAGCAGGTTAGAGTCTTTCATGAAAGTTTTAAAACGATCCACCGACGTTACAGTTAAATCCAATCTGCATCAGGTCATTCAAAAGATTAAGCTTTCCGGATTCGCTCCCGATTGACTTTGACTTCTTTTGTCGCATTTCGGGTGTCAATTACTAACTTGGAATGTTTAACGATGAAATCATAATCATAAGCGGAATGATCTGTTGAAATGAGAACGCAATCCTGTTTATTCAGGAATTCAGGTGTTAATTCTTCACTTTGCATTTCCGGGACATTGTGATGACGCATCTCGGGAAGTGTGGGAATATACGGGTCATTATAAGAAAGATCTGCACCACGCTCTCTGAGCAAATCGAGTAATTCAAAGGATGGGCTTTCACGAGGATCATCAACATCCTTTTTGTAAGCCATCCCTAACAGACAGATTTTACTTCCTTTAATTGGTTTCCCTGCATCATTCAGGAATTCTGCAAGCCGCGTGATGACGTAGATTGGCATTTGAGAATTGACTTCACCTGCAAGTTCAATAAATCTAGTGGTTAATCCCTGTTTTCTTGCAAGCCAGGTCAGATAGAAGGGATCGATCGGAATGCAGTGCCCTCCCAGTCCGGGACCGGGATAGAAGGCCTGAAAACCAAAGGGTTTAGTTTTTGCAGCGTCAACCACTTCCCAGATATCAATTCCCATTCGATCAAACAGAATTTTTAATTCGTTCACCAAGGCAATATTAACAGCCCGGTATGTG
>JAUIKI010000098.1 GCA_030430875.1 Gammaproteobacteria bacterium
CTCTACAATCCATTTCAGCTGAGTTTCAGCATCAGACCATTTTTGGGCATCCACGAATTGTTTTGCCTGGATTAATGTAGCATAGGCAGCATATGAAGAGCTTGGATAATTTGTTTTTAGCTCAGTTAGAGCAGTCGAGGTATTTTTTTCCGCACTTGATCCTGGACTTTCAATCGCCATAAGATACTGATCATACAGCTCAGATGCAGCGACATTGACAGATGTTTCGTAGCTTTGCCAACCTCTCCAACCAAATACAATGGCAAGCGAAGCCGCCACACCAAATACTATGGATTTCCCGTTTTCTTTCCACCAATCTTTAATCTGCTGAATCTGTTCTTCTTCTGAATGACTCACTGCAAAATTCCTCCTAACATGTCAACATCACCAGCATGCTACCTAAAACTGGCAAGTATAAGCCTTTGTGAGAGTCTTGATAAGCTCTATCTCACTTAATAACTGCTGATTTATATCCTTACGTAAAGATTTCAAAGTAATTTGCTGATTTTCAAGCTCATTTTCACCTAGAATTATGGCATAATCCGCACCACTTTTATCAGCTTTTTTCAGTTGAGACTTAAAATTTCCTGCACCTGCATGCATCAAAAGATGGATTTCTGGCAAAGCATTTCGTATTCTCTCAGCAAGCAATTGTCCATAAATCTGCGCAGCCTCCCCAACAGAAACCAAATAAACATCCACTTTTTGATCGCTGAATTGCTTAGTACTGAGCAGCATCACGAGTCTCTCCATACCAAACGCGCAACCTATTGCTGCAGTGTGCTTTCCTCCTAAAAGTTCGACTAATCCATCATAACGCCCTCCAGCACAAACTGTTCCCTGCGCACCCAACTCATTAGTCACCCATTCAAAAACAGTATGACTGTAATAATCAAGCCCTCGAACTAATGCTGTATTAATCTGATAACTCACACCATGATCATCCAACAATTTCAGTAGGTTATCCCAATATTGCTGAGTTTCACCGTCGAAAAAATCAACCAATTTTGGCGCATTAACAACAAGCTCTTGAGTTTTGGGGTTTTTACTATCTAAAATTCGCAATGGATTTGTTTCCAAACGACGCATGGAATCTTCATCCAAATCAGCTTTATATTGACACAGATAGTCAACTAGCGCCTGCCGATATGCTTTACGTGTTTCAGGGCTTCCCAATGAATTAAGTTGCAGCTGAACTCTGTCATCGAGTTCAAGCGCTTGCCAAATTCGTTGGCAAATTAGCAGTAATTCAACATCAATGAGAGGACCTTCCATCCCAAAAGTTTCAAGACCAATTTGATGGAATTGCCGATAACGGCCTTTTTGAGGGCGCTCATGCCGAAACATCGGTCCTGAATACCAAAATCGTTGCAATTGACCGGCAAGCAAACCATTTTCAAGGCAAGCCCGAACACAGCCAGCTGTTCCTTCAGGGCGTAGCGCTAAACTATCACCATTCCTATCTTCAAATGCATACATTTCTTTTTCAACAATATCTGTCACTTCACCAATGGAGCGTTTAAACAGCTCAGTTTTTTCAACAATGGGAAACCGAATTTCTTGAAAACCATATCGCGTTACCACTGATTTGATAATCGCTTCAGCTGCAGACCAACACGCTGTGTCGGCTGGCAGAATATCATTCATACCACGAATGGATTGAATCGTTTGCAAGGTAACACCCTCGTAATGTGAGACTTTTCAAATAAAGGTCTCAAGTAAATGAATAGCGCATGATAGCAAAACGCCACGCCATCAAAAATCCTTATAATATGGCGACGATGCTGATTTTTATCAGAGATTCTAAATGGGTCAAGGCTCTTTTGGAAGTCTCGCTGTGAAATAAAACAAGTGATTTCTTTTGTTTTTAGCCAAAATCACTAGGCTATTTCTTCCAATGGCCTCGAGCTTACAATTAAATTGTCTTGCAAACGCTGCTTCTCTTCAACTCGATGCCTAATCATACGTTCCAGCTGATCAGTTAATTCTGCACTTGATACTTTAGTATGCGTTTTCCCATCGACAAAAATCATATTACTTGGCGATGCACCAGTTACACCGATATCAGCTTCTTTGGCTTCACCAGGACCATTAACAAAACAACCAATCACAGCAACATCCAAAGGCACACGCACATCTTCAAGGCGCTCCTCCAGATCATTCATTGTCTTTATGACATCAAAATTTTGACGTGAGCAACTTGGACAAGCAATAAAATTGATACCGCGACTACGCAAACGCAAGCTTTTTAGTATATCAAAACCAACTTTCACTTCCTCGACTGGATCTGCCGCCAATGAAACACGAATAGTATCGCCAATTCCTTCCATCAACAAAAGACCTAAACCAATTGCAGATTTAACAGCACCAGAACGAAAACCACCTGCTTCGGTGATTCCTAAATGAAGCGGTTGCTGAATTTGCGCAGCAATTTGTCGATAAGCAGCAATTGTCATGAACACATCAGATGCTTTAAGACTCACTTTAAAATTATCAAAATTAAGTCTATCTAAAATATCCACATGACGCATTGCAGATTCAACTAAAGCTTCAGGATTTGGTTCACCATATTTACGTTGCAATTCTTTTTCAAGCGAACCGGCATTTACACCAATCCGAATTGGAATTTGATTATCTTTCGCCATGCTGATTACTTCACGAATTTTATCTTCTTTTCCAATATTACCTGGATTAATTCGCAGACAATCAACACCCACCGCCATGACTTTCAAGGCAATACGATGATCAAAGTGAATATCAGCAACCAATGGAGCAGAAACTTGGCGACGAATCAAAGCAAATGCATCTGCCGCTTCTAAACTTGGCACCGAAACACGCACAATGTCAGCGCCAGCTTTTTCAAGGGCTTGAATTTGAGCAACAGTTGCATCCACATCACAGGTTTCAGTATTTGTCATGGATTGCACAGCAATTGGTGAGTCGCCGCCTACTGGCACCTTACCCACCCAAATTTTCTTTGATACTCGACGATTAATTTTATATTCGTATTTCATAACAAACCACTTAGTTGTAAGATTGTTGATATTGTTGGTATTCAGAAGAATTTGGATATAACTTTTTCAACACAACACCATAAGCCTTAACTTTGTCATTTTGTTGCAGTTTTTCTGCAATTTTAACACCGGTTAATAAATCACTTGCACTGGGGCGAACCCGATTTGCACGCAAATTTTTCATATAAAATTCGTAATAATCATTAGCCAGCTGATGTTTCCCTAAACTATTTTGTAACTTTGCTAATTCCAGCATGCTACGCACCTGGTTAGAATTATGTTTCAACGCTCGTTCAAAATAATCAAATGCTGCTTGCGTATCATTTAATTTCAGAGCGCACATTCCTAAGTTTTCAAAAACTTGTCCGCGATTGGCATACAATGGATCTTCTGCAGCAACCTGCAAAACTTTATAAGCCTCACTGTAACGTTTTTCTTGATATAAAAATGATCCATAATTATTATTAATTCTTGCTGAATTTGGAGCATATTGCTGTGCTACTTGAAAATGCTGATCTGCAAGTGACTCTTCACCCTGCAATTGAAACATCAAAGCCAGCGCATCATGCACATCTGGTGATTTAGCATCAACTTTTAGTGCACGTTTTAATGGCCGTTTTGCAGCATCGTAATCTGCTTTTTGCAAATACCCCAAGGCTAATTCAACATAAGAAGTCACCATATCGTCATCTGACACTTTAGGTTGATACGGGCCTTCAACAGTAGTAACACAACCTGAAATGCAAGCACTTAATACCGCCAACACGAAGGTTGAAAAAAATTGTTTCCCTACATTGTTTGATCCTGTCATAACATTTTTCCTCAAAATTTTATACATTTGCAACAGCAATTGCATTTTGATAACGTTTTTGTCGATTGGTTCTATCATTGACTTGCCCAACCAGCTGCCCACAAGCTGCAGCAATTTCATCCCCTCGGGTTGAACGAACAGTGGTAACAAAACCTGCTTTAGCTAATTGCTGTTGGAAAGCAAGAATACGCTCTTTTTTCGAGCGTTGATAAGGCGTATTTGGAAATGGATTAAAAGGAATTAAATTAATTTTACAAGGCAATTTTGCTAGCACTTTAGTCAGTTGTTTTGCATGCAAATCAGCATCATTAATTTGGTCTAACATTACATATTCAATGGTTATCGAGCGTCGATCTGGCAAACTGGCTAAATAGCGCTTACATGCTGCAATCACTTCAGTGATAGGATATTTCTTATTGAGTGGCACCAACTCATTACGCAACATATCATTAGGTGCATGCAAAGATAACGCTAACGACACATCGGTATATTTTTCGAGCTGGTCAATCATGGGAACCACCCCAGCTGTACTCACTGTCACGCGGCGCTTTGACAAACCATAGGCATTGTCATCGGTTAAAAACTTCAATGCGTGCATCACTACATTGAAATTAAGCAACGGCTCACCCATTCCCATGAACACAATATTGGTAATTTTACGTCGTTGCGGTGTGTTGTCTTCTTGCAACTGTTTTGCAGCTAACCACACTTGCCCCATCACTTCAGCAAGCGACAAATTTCGTTGGAATCCTTGTTTTCCAGTCGCACAAAAGCTGCAATCCAATGTACAGCCAACTTGTGAAGACACGCATAATGTCCCACGCTGCTTATCAGGAATAAAAACGGTTTCGATCTGATTTTTTGAATCCAGCTTCAACACCCATTTCTGAGTACCATCTGGCGAAGCATGCTCCCAAACAACCTCAGGCGGACAAATTTCAGCGATTTCACTCAACTTATTTCTCAGTGTTTTACTAAAATTTGTCATCAAAGAAAAGTCATCAACTCCAACTTGATAGATCCATTTGATGAGCTGTTTAGCTCGATACGCAGGCTCACCGAGACGCACAAAAAGCGCATGTATCTCTTCCCAGCTTAAATTCAGTAAATTGATTTTTGGTGTATCAGATGTGCTAGTCGGCATAAATTTGGTCTAAAGCTGCTTAAGTTATAGTGACTCAAAAATCACGAATTTGGCTAGTATTATACTATAATTCGACTCATTTTGATACGGCATTACAACTCATAATTTCTTTTATAAATCAATAGGTTACATTCAATCACTAATACTATTTTTTATCACAAACACCAGACTGCAGCCTTTATACACTCAACTATTATCCAACTTTGCAACAAAAACACGAAGTTTTTCAATCATTCTTTATAACTGCCGTTTTATTGCAAAGGTCTCAAGTTAAGTTAAAATAGTCCCCCTTTGATTTTTAAGGATAACACCATGCCATCATTTGATATCGTTTCTGAAGTAGATCATCACGAACTAACCAATGCCATTGATCAAACCAAACGCGAAGTGAGCAGTCGATTTGATTTCCGTGGCGTTGACCTGGAAATAAAGCTCAATGAATTTGAGGTCACATTGGTTGCTGAAGCAGACTTTCAACTGCAACAATTGGTTGATATTCTGCAGAATAAACTCGTCAAACGTGAAATTGATATCAGCTGCCTAGAACTGAAACCCATCGAAAAATCAGGGAAACAAGTTATTCAAGTGATTGCAGTTCGCCAAGGCATTGAGGGTGATTTTGCCAAAAAGATTACTAAATTAATTAAAGAAGAAAAATTGAAAGTGCAGGCCTCCATTCAAGGTGATCAAGTGCGAGTGACTGGAAAAAAACGTGATGACCTACAAACAGTAATTGCCTTTTTGCGGGATAAAGACCTTGAGCAACCACTGCAGTTTAAGAATTTTCGAGATTAGACGCATAATAATTTTGCAAAAACTAATCAATTAAATTGGCGGTTTTTATTAATGCAAGGGAAACTATAATGAACAAAAAAATACGTTTCTGTTTTCAATTATCACCCTACTATTCTCTGCTCTCCTTTACATTCAACCAGTATCTGCAGAAACAAATAAGATCACAATCGCAAGCATAAAAAAATTTCTTGCTCACCAAGATCAGTTATTAATAAAAAAAGATATTGAAAGTTTCG
>JAUIKI010000099.1 GCA_030430875.1 Gammaproteobacteria bacterium
CCTGCTCATACACTGGAGGGCAGGTTAAGATTGTGACTGATGATGCCTACACTAAAGCGCGAATTGTACATATTGATGGGCAAAATATAAAAAAAGATTTGGCACTTAATAAGGTCGTCGTTGTTGCTGGATTTCAAGGAGTTAATCAAGAGGGTTGTATTACTACCTTAGGGCGAGGAGGATCGGATACAACTGCAGTTGCATTGGCTGCGGCACTTAATGCTAAAGAGTGTCAGATTTATACGGATGTAGATGGTGTGTATACCACAGATCCAAGAATGGTTCCTCAGGCAAGGCGATTGCATAGCATTACTTTTGAGGAAATGCTTGAAATGGCAAGCTTGGGGTCGAAAGTATTGCAGATTCGTTCAGTAGAATTTGCTGGAAAATATAATGTGCCATTGCGTGTGCTTTCAAGCTTTCAAGATGGTCCTGGTACACTTATTACAACAGAGGAAAATGATAAAGTGGAAGCAGCAATTATTTCAGGTATTGCCTTTACTAAAGATGAGGCAAAATTAACAGTAGTCGGTGTGCCTGATATTCCAGGTGCTGCCTCTCGAATTTTAGGGCCAATCAGTGATGCAAATATTGAAATTGATATGATTGTGCAAAATATATCTGCTGATAATCAAACAGATTTCACATTTACAGTTCATCGTAATGACTATGTTAAAGCAAAAGAGATTTTAGAACACCAAATTGAAGAAATTGGAGCGAGAAGTGTTGTGGGTGATACTGGTATTGCCAAAGTGTCATTAGTGGGTGTTGGCATGCGTTCACATGCCGGTGTCGCGAGTAAAATGTTTGCAGCGCTTGGTAAAGAATCCATCAATATTCAGCTTATTTCAACCTCTGAGATTAAAATTTCAATTGTAATTTGTGAGAAGTATCTAGAGCTTGCAGTGAGGTCGCTGCATGATGCATTTGATCTAAGTGAGCAAGCACTTGATAAAAAGAAGTAATTTGTGCAAATAGTCAGCAAAACGTGTCGTTCCATCTGTTTTTTTGATGATTTAGTATATAATTGATCAATTTGGCACCATTCTTAAGAAGAGAGCGGGTATAGGCCCTAGGATAGTGTTGGTGTTTATAAAGACACCTAGAGAACAGGAGATGTATATGTTAATTCTAACAAGAAGAATTGGTGAAACGCTGATGATTGGCGATGATGTGTCTGTCACCATTTTAGGTGTCAAGGGGAACCAGGTTCGTATTGGTATCAACGCTCCTAAGAGTGTTGCGGTACATCGTGAGGAAATATATCAGCGCATCCAGCGTGAACAAGAGGATTTTCAGGAAAAATGAAATAAAACAGCTTCTAGCGCTTTGCTTTCTTCCTAAACGTGGTATCATTTCGCACTTTCTAGGAGAGGTGGCCGAGCGGCTGAAGGCGCTCCCCTGCTAAGGGAGTATGGGTATAAAACGCTCATCGAGGGTTCGAATCCCTCCCTCTCCGCCAAAAAGTTCCCAGTCGATTTTTAATTCAAAACCACGCGCCTGTAGCTCAGTTGGATAGAGTACCTGGCTACGAACTAGGGGGTCGGGAGTTCGAATCTCTCCAGGCGCGCCATTTTTTCAAAAATCAGAGTTGTTATATTTACACTGTCAAAATTATACTTTGATGCCGTTAAATGTGTTGTTGAGAGATCTTTTGCTAAAAGCTCCTAATACTACTAGAAAAAACATGGGATTTCTTTCTTTGTATTTTGTTACTACTTAGTTACTTGTGAAGAATATTGAGGTAAACTGTTGCCGCAAAAAATGCTGAATGTTGAGTTTTAAAAGTGGATTGCGTAATTATCACAAAGGTAATATGGAGTGTGAATAAATGACAGAAACTATGAGTGAAGGCTATAATCTCATGTTATATGGAATGGGATTTGTGTTCGTTTTCTTGGCATTGTTAGTTTTATCGACCTATTTTATGTCATTTTGCCTTCGATTTACGCATCATCCTAAAAAAGAAGCACAACCACAAGCCACCTTGAAAGCCATTAATCAACAGAGTATCGATCCTGATATATTGTCAGCAATCACCATAGCAGTCTCTCGTTACCGCGCAAAACATAAAACCTAAATTTATCGAAGAATAGGAAAAATTATGGCAGCAAAAAAACCACTAACTATTACTGATGTTGTCCTGCGAGATGCTCATCAGTCCTTGCTTGCAACACGCATGCGAGTAGATGACATGTTACCCATTGCTAGTAAACTCGATCAAATTGGTTTTTGGTCACTTGAGTCTTGGGGAGGTGCAACATTTGATGCATGTATTCGCTATCTGGGTGAAGATCCTTGGGAAAGAATTCGTAAGCTTAAAGCGGCAATGCCTAATACCAAGCAGCAAATGTTATTGCGAGGCCAAAATCTTTTAGGTTATCGTCATTACGCGGATGATGTGGTTGAAAAATTTGTGGAGCGTTCTGCAGTTAATGGCATTGATGTATTCAGAGTATTTGATGCGATGAATGACATGCGAAATCTGGAAACAGCAATTAAAGCTGTTTTGAAGCAAGATAAGCATGCGCAAGGCACAATTTCTTATACTGTCAGTCCTGTACATACTATTGATACTTGGATAGATTTAGCAAAACGAATTGAAGACATGGGAGCTAATTCTTTAGCAATCAAAGATATGGCTGGATTGTTAAAGCCTTACGTTGCTTATGAGCTTGTAACTCGATTAAAACAAACACTGGATATTCCTATCCACATGCAATGTCATGCGACGACTGGTATGTCAACAGCAACGAATTTGAAAGCCATTGAAGCAGGAATTGACAATATTGATACTGCAATATCTTCGATGAGTATGACGTATGGTCACTCTCCAACAGAATCAATCGTTGCAATTTTGCAAGATACTGAACGTGATACTGGGCTCAATTTGGTGCTGCTAGAAGAAATAGCAGCTTATTTCCGTGAAGTGAGAAAAAAGTATGCGAAATTTGAAGGTGCTCTCAGAGGAATTGATTCGCGCATTTTAGTTGCTCAGGTACCAGGTGGAATGTTGACAAATATGGAGAGCCAACTTAAAGAGCAGGGAGCGGCAGATCGCATGGATGAAGTGCTAATCGAGATTCCTAGAGTGAGAGAAGATTTAGGGTTTATTCCGCTTGTAACACCAACATCACAAATTGTTGGAACACAAGCAGTGCTTAATGTGCTTTCTGGAGAACGCTATAAAAGCATTTCTAAAGAAACTGCTGGTGTCGTCAAAGGAGAATATGGTGCAGCACCAGCTCCTGTCGCTGCTTTTTTGCAAGAGCGGGTTTTAGGTGATCAAAAACCAATTACATGCCGGCCAGCAGATTTAATTGAACCTGAGCTTGATAAGATAACAAATGAATTGATTCGACAAGCTAAAGATGAATCGATTGTTTTAGCTGATGATCTTGTTGACGATGTGATGATTTATGCACTTTTCCCACAAGTTGGATTGAAGTTTTTGAAAAATCGTGGAAATCCTGATGTGTTTGAACCAGTTCCAAAGGCGGGTGATATTTTCTTAAATTCAATGTTGTCTAGTGATCCTGAAACATACACGGTTGATGTTTCTGGGCAGGCCTTTGTGGTGAGTGTAACACCAGGTGGTGACATTGATGCGATTGCATCAATGTCACCACAGCCTCAATCAGAATCTCATCCTCAATTATCTGCTAGTGGTGAGGGCGATCCTGTGACATCACCATTGGGAGGCAATATATTAAAAGTTATGGTGGTTGCTGGGCAAAAAGTACAATCAGGTGATGTGGTTGTTATTCTTGAAGCGATGAAAATGGAAACAGAAGTTCGTGCGCCACGTGCTGCAACGATTGGAAATGTAAGTGCAAAAGCTGGGGCTGATGTTGCTGTTGGTGATCTTTTGTTGACATTGATTTAGTCTTACGATCATTGCTTCTTACATGTTAAACGATTAAGCAGGAGTTCATTTTGGAAAAACTCATTAGTTTATGGCAGCAGACCGGATTATATAATATAGAGCTTGGGCAGGTTGTCATGATCGTGATTTGCCTGTTGTTTCTATATTTAGCAATTCGCAAAGGGTTTGAGCCATTGTTGTTGGTGCCAATTGGATTTGGCGGATTGCTTGCAAATATTCCTGAAGCAGGCCTAGCTTTGTCAGCTGTCGAACAAGCTATACATTCTGGTAACATTGATACGCTGAATCAGCTAGCTGGTTTGCTTGGGATTTCCTCGGTTGATCCAAAAGAATTGTTTCATGCGTATGAACTGGCTAATGCACAAACCCACTTGAGTGCTCAACAATTAGTTCAAGATATGGGGTATGTGAATGGGATGCTCTACAATTTCTATACGGTTGCTATTGCATCCGGAGTTGCGCCTTTGTTGATTTTTATGGGCGTAGGTGCTATGACTGATTTTGGACCATTGTTAGCAAACCCTAAAACATTATTTTTAGGTGCAGCGGCACAATTTGGCATATTTGCAACTGTATTGGGAGCCCTTGCATTAACAGCAACGGGGTATTTTGATTTTACTATTGCTGATGCGGCTGCTATTGGAATTATAGGTGGTGCTGATGGCCCTACTGCAATTTATGTCGCAACAAAATTAGCTCCAGATCTATTGGGTGCGATTGCGGTTGCCGCTTATTCTTATATGGCCTTGGTTCCATTAATCCAACCCCCCATCATGCGATTATTAACAACTAAAAAAGAGCGTGAAATCGTAATGACTCAGCTTCGCAGTGTGTCGAAAGCTGAAAAAATCTTTTTCCCAATTATTCTATTGATATTAGTTGCCATTTTGTTACCAGATGCAGCACCATTATTGGGAATGTTTTGTTTTGGAAATTTGATGCGTGAATGTGGCGTTGTAGATCGACTAAGTAATACGACACAAAATGCCTTGATTAATATTGTCACAATTTTTTTAGGGTTGTCGGTTGGTTCGAAGTTGGTCGCTGATAAGTTTTTGCAGACTGAAACCTTGGGGATTGTGATCCTTGGCATGGTCGCATTTGCTATTGGTACTGCAGCAGGCGTTTTGATGGGGAAACTTATGTCTAAACTGTCAGGTGGCAAGATTAATCCATTAATTGGTGCAGCTGGTGTTTCGGCAGTGCCAATGGCTGCACGGGTCGCTAACAAAATGGGGCTTGAGGCTAACCCACATAATTTCTTGCTAATGCATGCCATGGGTCCTAATGTTGCTGGGGTGATTGGTTCTGCTGTGGCGGCTGGTGTGATGATTAAATACTTATCAGGTTAGTAGACACAGTATGCTCAAAATTAGTTTAGATGGTTTTTAACCCCCCCCCTGTTAACCATATATCGCACATATCGTAGTTGAGCTGCTTGGAACCAAGGGCGCTTCAGATTGCCCTTGGTGGTCAAAGCGGTCTCTTTAAAATCATAATCAATACATGAGATCATTGCATTAAAACTACAACGATAAAAATAGTTAAAAATCTCCATATTTTCGTTGCAAAATTGGTCAATAACTCGTTATTACCTGCATTTTGCGCCTTAATCTGACGCTTTTTTCCACATTTTTCTGGCACTGACTTTTAATACAATGGTCTCAGTTTAGACTCTGCAATATGTGCTTCATATGGAAATGAAAATCTTGCAATAGTTTTGAGATTGTTTGACATGAGTAAGCATGTTTCAAAAATAGAACATTCTTACTTTATTAGGACAGGTGATTACCAAGGCAGTTCCTGGCCTTCAGCATGCCAAAATTTCCCTGCATTAGCCAAAGTCAACTCGTCAATTCGTTCAATTAACCCTTCAGCTGCTTTAGATGTTGGAATGCCATTTCCACTGGTCATTTGTGTTGCCACCATGCCAGGGTGTAATATGCCAACAGCAATTCCTTGTTTTTTTAAATCAAGCGCAAGATTAATACCTGCCATATTAACGGCAGTTTTTGATATGCGATAGCCATAGAACCCACCAGATGAATTGTCGGCGCATGATCCCATTCGACTGGTGATGATGA
>JAUIKI010000100.1 GCA_030430875.1 Gammaproteobacteria bacterium
GCAAAGAAAACATTTTTTGCCGGCGCTGATCTTAGTGAAATTTTGGCGGTGGATCAGAGTAATGCTGAAGATTTTTTCGCTATGATTAGCCAATTCAAAAAACAGCTTCGCGATATTGAGATGCTGGGCAAACCAGTTGTGGCAGCAATTAATGGAGCAGCTCTAGGTGGTGGATGGGAAATTTGTTTAGCGTGTCATCATCGTATTTGTTTGGATGATAGTAAAATTCAACTAGGGTTGCCTGAAGTGACATTGGGATTATTACCAGGCGGTGGTGGCATCGTCCGAACAATTCGCTTATTAGGCTTAGAAAAATCGTTGCCATACTTGTTGGAAGGTAAGCAATTCAATCCGAAACAGGCTTTTGATGTCGGATTGGTGCATGCGTTGGCAAATGATACAGACGATATGCTTACTAAAGCAAAACAATGGATTAAAGCTAATTCAGTAATGCAGCAACCTTGGGATGTGAAGGGCTATAAGCTTCCTGGTGGCACTCCAAGTCAACCTAATGTTGCACAAATGTTATCAATTGCACCGGCAATGTTGCGCCAGAAAACTCAAGGCTGTTACCCTGCACCGGATGCGATTTTGTCAGCTGCTGTTGAAGGGGTATTAGTTGATGTTGACACCGCCATGACAATTGAAAGTCGTTATTTTATGCGGCTTGCTTTGGGACAAATTGCCAAAAGTATGATTACGACATTTTGGTTTGGTCTAAATGCTATTAAAGCAGGTAGAAGTCGTCCAAAAGATTATTCTAAAGTGCTGGTGAAAAAAGTGGGTGTGTTGGGTGCTGGCATGATGGGTGCAGGAATTGCGTATAGCTGTGCTGTTCGTGGTGTCAATGTTGTGTTGAAAGATATCTCGATAGACATTGCAAAAAAAGGAAAGGTGTATTCCGAGAAATTACTAAAGAAACGAGTTGCTATTGGTAAAATGACGGAAGAGAAACAGCAGTCTATTTTGAATTTAATTCATCCAACTGATAATGTTGCCGATTTGACGGGTTGTGACTTGATTGTTGAGGCAGTATTTGAAGATAAATCATTAAAACATCGTGTCACTCAAGAGTCTGATTCTTTCTTAAGTGACAATGGAGTATTTGCGTCAAATACGTCGACTTTACCGATTACTGAGCTTGCAGGCGCATCTAGAAAACCAGAAAACTTTATTGGCCTACATTTTTTCTCGCCTGTTGAAAAAATGCAATTAGTTGAAATTATCAAAGGTGAAGAAACCTCTCCAGAAACTTTAGCAAAGGCATTTGACTTTGTTCAACAAATTAATAAAATCCCCATTGTTGTTAATGACAGCCGTGGTTTTTTTACATCTAGGGTGTTTGGTACCTTTGTGAATGAAGGTATTGCGATGTTAGGTGAAGGACAAAACCCTCAAGCCATAGAATCTGCAGCTGTTCAAGCTGGTATGCCTGTAGGCCCTTTGGCAGTGACAGATGAAGTAACCCTCACATTGCTGATGAAAATTCGCGATCAATCTAAGCAAGCATTAGAAGCAGGCGGTGTGCCTTGGGTTGCTCATCCTGCAGAACAAGTTGTCGACCGGATGATTAATGAGTTTGATCGTCGAGGTAAATCTTATCATGCTGGATTTTATGAATACCCAAGCGAGGGTAAGAAATTTCTGTGGCCAGAATTGAAAACAATTTTTGTGAAAGACAATGAGAAAATTGATTTTGGTGATATAAAAGATCGGATTTTATTTATCCAAGCAATTGAGACAGTGCGTTGTTTGGAAGAGGGTGTATTAACGTCTGTAGAAGATGCTAATGTTGGTAGTATTTTTGGTATTGGTTTTGCTGCTTGGACTGGTGGCGCTTTACAATTTATTAACCAGTATGGATTAAAGAAGTTTATTTTAAGAGCGGAAATTTTAGCAGAAAAATATGGTAGTCGTTTTTCACCACCAAAACTGTTGATGGAAAAAGCTGAGCAGCGTGACATCTTTAAGTAATCAGAAAAAGCTATTAGATATGCTAATAGTAATTATTCTGAAGTAATGAAGTATTGTAAATCTCGCCGCAATTTTTTGTTGGTTAGTTTTGTCATTTTTTCCTATAAATTTGTTTGATAAGAAATGGTTTTTTGATTTGCAAGCCGTCTTTAATCCAATGATGTTTTTGTGTGACAATGGCGCTATTCATGGAAATGTTGCAAAGGTCTCAGTATGATTGTGCTAGTTGATGCGAGATGTCCTTGAACTTGATTAAGCTGCTGTTATCTAACTTGTCATATTGAAAAAAAATATCTAACTGTATGTCTTACCCACCAATTCGATCATTCCCTGTGTTGTTTTCGTCAATCATTCTTGGATTGGCTGGCCATTTCATGGTGATGCAGTGGCTTGTTATTGAAAAAGTTCCTGATAATCAAGTGGTAATACTCACACTAGCGGCAGAATTTTCTAACATTAATGCTGCACCTAATTTGGTGACTGATGAAGCGGCTATTGCCGAATCAAAGCCAACCCCCCAGAAAGTTGAGGCGACTGAAGAAATTGAGCAAGCAGAACAGCAACAAACAAACATGTCAAAGCCGGCGGTGAATACTGAGAAATCATCAACCCAATTGGTTGAACATGTGGTAGAAAAAACTGATGAATCGTTTTTGGAGAAGCCGGTTGAACCAGATTCAACATCTAATCAAATAACCAAGGCTGAACCTGAGCAGCTGAATGAAAACACTGAGAATAACGTAACTAGTGATCCAAGCAGCCAAAAATCGTTAGCGCAAGCTACACAGGTTGGTGATGAACAATATAGCGATTATTATCAAGCGTTAGTTGCACATTTGCGTCGTTACAAGAAGTATCCATTACAGGCTAGACGACGAAATCTCGAGGGTGTTGTGACGCTACAGGTCATTATTCACTACACTGGGACAGCAACCTCTGTTGATGTGATTGACAGTAGTGGTTATCCAATACTAGACGATGCCGCAAGAAAATCTGTGTTTGCGGCTAATCCTCTATTACCAATTCCTGAAGATTACCATTTAGATTCATACACATTTATTGTGAAGCTTGCATATGCTTTGGACGATAAATAATGCATTCAGCTATATCATTCTGTCGTAGCACCATTTACCAAATCAAGTAGCTCACCGTTTTGATAGAGTTGTGTGATAATGTCACAGCCGCCGACTAGTTCGCCATTAATGTAGAGCTGTGGGAAGGTTGGCCAGTTAGCATAGCCGGGGAGTTCAGCACGAATTTCAGGGTTTGCAAGTATATCTACGTAAGCAAAGGGTTTATTGCATCCCATTAAGGCTTGTACGGCTTTTGCAGAAAAGCCGCATTGTGGCATTTGTGGCGTACCTTTCATAAATAAGATGATTGAGTTTTCAGAAATTTGTTGTTTGATTAAGTCTAGCGTGTTCATAATTATAATAATAAGGTTGGTTGATGAGCGGTGATTTTATCATAAATTAATAGAAAAATAATTTATGGAGGCCTTTGTCATAAAATTAACGATAGAGTTGTTCCATAGAGCTATTGTCACAACAATGCTCAGTTAATTGGATGAGCAAAACAATGAAATTACCTTCTATCTTGATAGTGTGTTTGTTGATCGTATTGTGATTGAATAATAATCATATTGTATGTGCCTTGAAAAGTGTAGTACAAATTAATCTATCGGGAGCTACTGTTATGATGAAAAAAATGATGAAGTTAATTTTAGTTGGGTCCATGCTGTGTTTCTTATCTGTCAATGCTTTTGCTATGCAAATATTTGTAAAAACACTGATGGGCAAAACAATTACATTGGAGGTTGTAGATAAAACAGAGATTGGAACAATAAAGTATGAAGTGTCACGTCTCGATGGTGTCGACCCTCGAATCACTGTCCTGGTATTTGATGGCAGACAGTTGGATGATCGTAGCAGCCTAGCAGATTACAATATACAAAAGGAATCTACTTTGCATTTAGTACTAAACCTACGATAAACTCAATTTTTATTAAATAGCAATGTTCAAAATACTGCTTGGTACGTGGTGTTTTCAACCCATATGCCAAGCAGCTTAATTCGCCGCTGCAGGGTTTTTTAGAGAGCTTCGGGTAATAAATGCATTTGTCGGTAATGCTGAAGAATGATTTGTGCCGCCTCTTCTGCTGTGTCAACTACTGAATAAAGCGCCAGATCATTTGAATCTAGGCAATGATGAGTTGCCATAGTGTTCTTCATCCAGTCAAGTAGCCCTGACCAGTAATCTTTGCAAATGAGGACAATAGGAATGGGTTTGATTTTTTCGGTTTGCACAAGTGTGAGTACTTCAAACAGTTCATCCATTGTTCCAAAGCCTCCTGGAAAAATGGCAAGACCAACAGCGTGTTTGACTAGCATGAATTTACGCACAAAAAAGTATCGAAAATATAAGCTAATATCTTGAAATTTATTGGCATTTTGTTCCATGGGCAAATGGATATTGAGCCCAACTGAGCTACCTTTGCGTCCATAAGCCCCACGATTGGCTGCCTCCATAATCCCCGGTCCACCGCCAGTGATTATAGCAAGTCCTTCATTAGATAGCCTTTCAGCAAGCTTTTCAGCTTCTTGATAGTATCGGTTATCTTGACTGAGTCGTGCGCTACCAAACATAGTTACAGCAGGTCCAAGCTTAACTAAATGTTCAATGCCTTGAACCAATTCTGCTTGAATTCTAAACATGCGCCAGGCTTCTGGCATTTTTAAATCATCCATGAGGTGCCTCATTTGATTGGTTTGAGCCTCTTACAATAAGGACTCAATATAGTTTTAATTAATTGTAGTATAAAATTGCAGGATACAACCGTAATTGCAATGGTTTCTGTAACTGTTGCGCTGGAGAAAGTACTCGTACGAAAGGGATGAGAAATTTTAGCACAAAATCTGGGTTCGGCATGGGTGTCGATAAAGCCCAGATTTGATAAACCTGCTAAACGTGAGGTTAGCATTAATGTGATACAATTTTTTAATGCAGCGTAGTTTCCTTCGACGAAATCTTCTTATTATCATCGTCTGTATGCTGATTAATAACATCCAGCCCTGCTTGAATCATGGCTTTGGCAATTGCGCCCGTGGAGATTGAATTTTCATTAAATCCAGCTTGAAGTTGTGTTGCAAACTCAATTCGCACCAACACGTTCCCATTTTCGCTGTTGCGTAATGCAAAATCACCGTTTGGTAGGGCAATTAATTCTAATTGTGCTTGTGACATAATTTGCCTCGATTGTTCTCTTACAACCTTCAGTGTAACACTGATTGTGTGCAGATGAAATGTCAGCCAGAATAGTCTTGTTACCACTCTTCCATTGATTGCCGTAATCTGGAAACCAATTCCTTCATATTTTTCAAATAGTTAGCTGTTTTTTCAGACGTAAAGCCTGGTGTCTGACTGGTTTCCATTTTAATCGCTATGCTGCCTAGCGTCGCTTGTTGAGAGGTTTGTTTTGAATGAGTGGGTGTTAAAATTTGCTGGTAATCTTGTAGCATAAGGGCAAGCCAGCTGGTTTTTGTTTGTGTCAAATGCTCGATTTCAACAATTTCTGCCGGGATAAAATCAGCATTTTTTTGCTGATCAATTTTTTCAGATCGTAAATCTTTACGCTCCTGCATTCCCGCAACAAATCGAACTCGACCAGAATTTATTAAGTTTCGTTCGATATCTTTAACAAACGTGATTGTTTTCAAATGTTCACTGGTTTTATTCGAAACTCGTCCTATAACTAAGAGCGGTTTCTTTCCATTCGTTTTAGTAAAATCTGAGAGCCAATTCGCTTCCAAAACTTGACCGATTAGTTCATCTGAAACCAGTTTTGAATCCGTATCATTCCAGTATCCACTTAAAGATTTTTCCTTATTCGGATCAATACGTTTGACAGCAAGTGAGTCACTAGTGCAAGAACTGAGTATTAAACTTAAAACGATTAATATTTTCATTTTATATCCT
>JAUIKI010000101.1 GCA_030430875.1 Gammaproteobacteria bacterium
TGAAATTATTGATGAACTAGGAGATTGGTGGCTGTTTAAAGTGATTAATGGTCCTGCAGGATTAGAACTTGGCACCAATGAAAACAGCACCCCTAATCAACTGGGGCCAGCACCATTTGAAGTAGGTATCATCACCGGAAATCAATCAATTAATTTAATGTTATCCACTATGATTCCTGGCGAAGATGATGGCAAAGTTTCGATCGAAAGCGCAAAACTAACCGGCATGACCGATTACATCATCATTCCTGCTACGCACCCTTTTATCATGAAAAATGAGTTGGCGATCGAACAAACATTACATTTTCTTGAGCAAGGTTATTTTATCAAAAATGATGATGCTATTAATTCAGATTAACGCTAACGTTAACAAACTGAATATCGACAAACAATGAAACTTACAATTCGATTAATTATTTTCCTGCTCTGTATTCCTCTTGCAGGATTGTGCATCTACTTTTTTACTGGTTCATTTGAAATGTTTCCAACATCAGAACAACAAGAAAGCATTCGAATTTTCTCAGGAAGTTTTATTCTAATACTAGTCATAGTACAAACAGGATTATTTTTACTGCAAATGAAAATGAAACACTCGCAACAGCAGGCACAAAAAAATGTCCAAAATAATTAACTCATATCACCAACATTATTCACCTATTTCACGGCAACTATTTGACGACACATCATGAAAAAATATGCTCTTCTCATTGGATTGTTCATGTATTCAGCTACATTGTCTGCAGAAAGTATCTGCTATGGCACAACATCCAATGGCAGACTTGAAAATGGAGTCAAACTCCCTCATGAGGGGCCTAACTACGTTAGCTATAGTAAAACTGCTGACATGCTTGGTCGAACCTATGTTCACTCCACAGTGAAAGACATTCTATTATCATCGTATCAATGGCTGGAAACTGAAGCGCCCGGAAAAGTATTTAAATATGCTGAGACTGGCTTCAAAGAAGGTGGACAATTTCGACCGCATAAAACGCATAGAAATGGTTTATCGGTTGATTTCATGGTGCCTGTCATCAACAAACAAGGTGAATCGGTGCACCTGCCAACCCATCCTCTCAACAAACTGGGATATTCGATTGAATTTGATGACACTGGAAAATATGATGAGTATCACATTGATTATGAAGCAATGGCTGCTCACATTGTGAGTTTACATCGCACGGCAAAACAACAAGGTGTCAACTTATGGCGAGTGATCTTTGATCCAAACTTGCAACCCTATCTCATGCAAACCAAATATGCGCCTTATCTAAAACAACACATTCAATTTTCCAAAAAAAGATCGTGGGTCAGACATGATGAACATTATCATGTTGATTTTGATCTGCCGTGTAAGCCAAATTAACTAACAAAATATTTGCCTTACAAACTACTGAGTTAAAAAAGATTTTCCGCAATAGCAATTTTTTATGTAACTTTCCGGAAATTTCATACAAAATATCTTTTGTTTTTTGACTATCCGGTGGAGCTTCTCCATATCCACAGAGTAACTTTGCAAATTCTAACCTAACCTCCTCCATTTCTTCATCCTGATAACGCCGCACAATAAATCGGCCCCATTCTTTCAACATAACCTTTCTTTCGATTGCATACTCGATAAAAGAAGCCAGCATTTTTCGATCAATATTTCTATTTTCTTTCATTCTGCTCATTTACACATAACGCCTAGCTCACCAGACAGCAAAGAATCAAGCTGGCTCGGAAAATAATGTTGATTTTAAAGAAAGACTCAAGCGTAGTCCTGCTGTTCTACGAGTATAGGTTGGGCTAAGCCATAAGCAAAGCCCAACAAAACATAACGCTAAAAATCTTATCAATGGTGAACGAACCAAAATAATGCGCTATAGATGTTCGAAGATAAAAGGTGCGACTTATTTTTTACCTAGTGGTTGGCCATATCCAACAGTACATCAATATCAATCCTGAGGTATTTTATCCAAAGACTGGGGAGCAAATATTAGGGAAGATATTGTTGCATTTGGAGAAAACAAATAATTCATGTTGGGCTTTGCTTATGGCTTAGCCCAACCTACATGCTTAACCTAAACATCATTACTCCTGAAAAACAGAGATCCATTAGTAAACGATAGTAACAACCATAGTTTCTTGTACCTTTTAGAATTTCATCATGTTCAACGTTTTCTCGACATCATCAATGTATTACGTAATATATTACGCCTAGGTAAAAGATCAGGGCCGTCATAAACACTCTTCACATCAGATACAGAATAAATAGCTGTTTGGTCAAACGCTTTAATTGACTGAATAAGTAAAGGTACGCGACGCCTTTTTTCAGTAATAAAAAGTAGCTCAATTGGATGAGTTTTTCCCATATCGCCTTCGAATGAAATCACCTTATAGCCCTTTTCACGTAAATTTTCTGCCAAAACATCACGATTGAATGATATGCAGCGGACAAGCTCATCACCAATTGCAAAACGGTTTTCAATCACGATGCCTACATAATTACCCACGGCAAAGCCGCAGGCATAGGCTAATGCAAGATGCCACTGATCAAGGTTTGCAAAAACCTGGGCCGCCGCAAGTAACCAAATAGTGATTTCAAAAAAACCAATAAATGAGGCCAGAACTTTTCGACCGCGAAATATTACAATTGTTCGAAACGTTGCAAGCGAAACATCAGCAACTCTTGCAAAAAAGATTAATGGTGCTAAAAAATACGGGTATTCAGCTAATAATTCGATAATGACTATTCCTTGCTAAATGCTATTGAAGCATAACATAACATTATCTGCCAAATACTACTATAGCTGCGAGATTAGAACAACTAGCGAGCACTTAGCTCATTAATTCTTAACATAAAATCCGATTAAAGCACTAATTATTCATTTAACTATACACACATTTTTCTTGCCAATACTTCGTCGGGAAATCTTCCATTTCATCATGAAATTTACCACCATTTCTCAAACCCTTGAAGCCTTTCCAAGATCAAGGGTAATTCAGAAGAGTAGCCATCAACCTTTAGAGATAACTTCACCAAACCAAATGTATCTGATATGAATAGCTCCGTAATCATTACTGAACCTGATTTAGAAAATGAGATTATTGGGTATTCGCTAAGGTTTAGTAAAACCACTTTACCTTCTTCGGTTTTTATCAAGCTCTTCAACGCTTTCTCAAACTCATCTATAGCTGAACACGAAAACCAGCACTCCTTAATTTTTATTTGAGCCTTCTGAAAAGGCATACTCGAAGTAATGCCGATATCAAAAGCCACTGAAGGAAGATGATCTTCTACACCAACCATATCAAAAGTGACTTCAACTTCATTATCTCTTATTAAATGAAACATACTTTCCTTAAAGTGCTAGCGCCTTTGTCGGCGGCGTTTTGACTGGAGTTTTATACGAAAATGGCCATAAGCCATACATAAAATGAAGCGAAGACCAAAACGTCAAATTGAGCAAATTGTTAGGTGCTATTAATTTATTTTGGTGTGATACGTCCATCCACGTGCCTCCGATAGCTGACGATCATATTCTGTTTTTCTTTCTTCCAGGCTCATGCTTGCGGCTGCCAATGCCATTAGCTCCAACACTCTCCAATTTTCAAATCCTGATTTTTCAAATATTTTTTCGAGGATGACTAATGCAAGCTCAAGTTCATTGTGTTGCAGATAGTCATGAAACTCAGATATCTGATCAATGCAATCTGCTTCTGCTATTTCAGATAAATGAGATCTTGCATCCAATAGGAATCCTTCTGTTCGCTTCCAAGATTCTCTCAGTTGTTTTGTTGTCACGATATTTTCAACTTTGCTCATCTAACGCGGCTCTCTCCGGCAAATTACAGTTGGCTAAAATAAGTGAGGCACTAACAAAAAGCCAACTGTTAACAGTTCGTTTGAATGCCGTATTATAACGCTATTTAGCCACACTTAGTTTTGATTGTTGATCCATCTTTGAATGCAAAATATTCAATGCAACTTTGACCCTTCACTGTAATAATTCGCTCACCTGATGAACTAACATAATCAGCTTCAGTAAAACTAATGAAACCACTTTGATCAAGATCCATTTCAGAAAAGGAGAACCTATAATCTGAAAGATTGAGTATATAAAAACTCAATACGCCAAACGTAATTAAACTTATAGCCAAAAGTAGAAATTTCATAAAACTTCAATCAACCTCGAAGCTTGTAAACGCTATATCATATGACAAGATAGTACTATAACCGCAAAATCAGAACAACTAGCGAGCACTTAACACATTGATTTTAAAATACACATCCGACTAAAAAATTAATAATTCATTTAACTAGACACATATTTTCTTTGCTAATACTTCGTCAGGCAAAATTCCATTAAGTTAACATTTGCCCATCATTTCTAAATCATCAGAAGTTACTGATTCAGAAGCCTGAGTTTGGTTTTTTAAGAAATTCTATTTCGTCTTCTGTCGATTGACGCCCTAGAATTTGGTTGCGATGCGGATAACGACCAAATCTATCAATGATAGCTTTATGCTGATACTCAAAGTCCACGTTACTTTGAATACCCAATGACTTGAATAGTTTGATTGCTTCAATATGGATTAACCGTGACTCACTATGCATAAATGGCATATAAAGAAAAACACGCTGAACGTCAGACAAATCGTTATCCCAGCCTTTTGAAATGGTAAATTGAGCTAGCGCCAATGCCATAGAATCACAAGCAAATGACTCTGGCTTTTCACGATAAATATTTCGTGAAAATTGGTCAAGGATAATAACCTCGGCAAGACTACCTAAAGCTGTCTCACGCCAATGAAATAGCTCACTAGCTTTAGCTTGATTGTGGAATTTGCCAAAGCGAGTTTGAATCATTAAATCAAACGCTTCGTCTTTTTCCCACCATTGTTTTGGCTCAAGCTCTGCAAACCAAAACGCGATGATTTCCTTATACATCCAAGTGCTCCTTGTTTGCTCCAAACTGTAGTGCAACATAATGATCTGAATCAGAGTGTTGCGTGTAAGTGCAAATACTCTGCATTTATTTGTTCGGTGTCCTTATCACTTTAATATTCGGCTCCTCAAGTGCTGCCACATCCACAATGTGATTCAAGCAGTTGAATCCGTAGTGAGTGATGGGACCAGGATACTCGTCAGTCGCAAAGGTACTCGATCGAGCGTAATCCAAGAACTTCGACTTCGTGTAGACGCAGGCCGATTGACCCGTGCGTACTTCTGTTTCATCAAACTGTGTGTAGGACTCATCTCGAACTGAGTAGGCAACATACCATTCAAATATCAATTCATACGCGAAGCATTTGGCATCGGACACAATGCGTGATGTTTTGCCAAGATCCAGATCACCTATCTTCGTCGGTTGCAGATTCTTGTCGGATCGAGCTTCCTCAATCACGAGGCGAAGCGTGTTGTCTTCCGGTTCCCCGATGGCTGTTAGGTATAGCCATTTGTGTTTGTCTATCTGGTCAATCATCTATTAGACCTAATGTGTGGCTCTGTGGCTGGCTGGAGCGCAGCAAAAGCCAGTCGTTAGCAGCCGATTGTTGACTTGAGACCATTGCATTAAAACTACAACGATAAAAATGGTTAAAAACCCCCATATTTTCGCTGCAAAATTGGTCAATAACTGGTTATTACCTGCATTTTGCGCCTTAATCTGAAGCTTTTTTCCATATTCTTCTGTCGCTGACTTTTAATGCAATGGTCTCGACTTTCTAATCCCATACAATCATCTTTGTATAAATCCCTTCCGTGTCTGGGAAAAACTGAGCAATGTTCTCAGGTGCATCGAACATTCCATCGGCTCCGTACTTGGCAACGAAGTCTGACAGACAGAGGCCCCCGTCACGTGTTCGGATCAGGAGGGCATCGGACGAAGGGATGCCGTCCTCTATCTCCGTGACACGCACAAAAACGTCAGCAACATCCTCAC
>JAUIKI010000102.1 GCA_030430875.1 Gammaproteobacteria bacterium
GTAATGCTAATCTTAATGCCCAGCAGGTTGACTTAGTTATTGTTGCTTGTTCAAATCTGCAAAGACCATATCCAGCAATTGCTGTTGAAGTGCAATCATGGCTTGGCTGTGAAGGTTATGCGTTTGATATGAACGTTGCTTGTTCATCAGCAACATTTGGCATCCAGGCAGCAGCTAATGCTATTCAATCTGGTTCTGCAAAACGAGTATTGGTGATTAATCCTGAAATTTGTAGTGCTCATTTGAACTTTCGAGATAGGGATAGCCATTTTATTTTTGGAGATGCTGCAACCGCAATTGTTATGGAGTCCGAAACTTGTGCTCAGGCTAGAGAGCAGTATCAAGTGATTGGGACGCGACTCAAAACGGTTTACTCGAATAATATCCGTAATAATTTTGGATTTTTAAATCGTGCAGATGAGCAGTCTGCTGAAAATTCAGATAAATTATTCAAGCAAAATGGCCGTAAAGTTTTTAAAGAAGTGGTTCCTTTAGTGGTTGAGCAAATTGAAAATCTAGTGAGTGAGTTGAATCTTAATATTGCAGATATCAAGCAGTTTTGGCTGCATCAAGCTAATTTGAATATGAATCAATTGATATGTAAGAAACTTCTTGGACGAGAGTCATGCAAAGAAGAGGCGCCTATTGTGCTGGATCGTTATGCAAACACCAGTTCTGCAGGATCAATTATTGCTTTTCACCTCCATCGTGACAGGTTGTTGGAGGGTGAGTATGGAATTATTTCATCATTCGGAGCGGGTTATTCCTTGGGCTCTGTGGTTGTAAAAAAGGTCACTTCATAATTTTTACATATTTTGTGGAATTTTTTGTGATGTGTTGGGTCAGATGTGAGTACTTTGTGGAAAAGGATTTATTTCCAACGTAAAGTGCACATTTTCTGTGTTTTTATTGTCTATATTTTAAACGAATCTTATTAGGGAGACTTCGATGTCTGAGAAAAAACTTATTTTAAAACCATTAGCAGCTGCAATGGGTGCAGCTTTTGTAACGACTGTATTGTCAGCAGGTGCTGTTGCAAGCGACAATCCATTTGCTGGTGGAACAACTGAGCTTAAGTCTGGTTACATGCTTGCTGAAGCTGACACTGCAGTTACAACTGAAACTGTCGTCACGACTGATGTTGCTGAAACTGTTGAAGCTGCTGCTGATACTGCGACTACTGAAACTGTTACCGATGCTGTTAAAGACGCTGAAGGCAAATGTGGTGAAGGTAAGTGTGGTGGTGATAAAGCAACTGATGCTGCTGCTGATACTGCTGCTGATACTGCTAAAGATGCTGAAGGTAAATGTGGTGAAGGCAAGTGTGGTGGTGATAAAGCGACTGATGCTGCTGAGGCTACTACCACTGATGCTGCCAAAGATGCTGAAGGCAAATGTGGTGAAGGTAAATGTGGCGGTGATAAAGCAACTGATGCTGCTGAAGCTACTACCATAGAAGACAAAGTTGAAGAAAATACAGAAGAATCTTCTGAGCCTGCTGTGGAAGTAGAAACTGATGGTGTAATGTAAGGTTTTTATATACCTATGCATCAATCCCAATCTCTCGCCATTAAAGGTGCAGGATTGGGGTTGCGTCGTGATATGTTAGTCGATGCCGCAACCTTAAATCCTGATCAAGTTAACTTTTGGGAGGTTGCTCCTGAGAATTGGCTTGGGTTGGGTGGTCGATTTGAAGAATCTTTTCGTGAATTGACAGATAAGTTTTTATTTGTATCCCATGGTTTATCACTTTCACTTGGGAGTCCAGCTCCGCTGGATATTGAGTTCGTCAAATCTATCAAGCAGTTTTTTCGTGATTATAATATTCGCTGTTATACGGAGCATTTGAGTTACTGCAGTGATTATGGTCACATGTATGACCTCATGCCCATTCCATTTACAGTTGATGCAGTGCGCTATGTTGCAGATCGCATTAAAAGAGTTCAAGATATTCTTGAAATGCAGATTGCTGTTGAAAATGTTTCCTACTATGCTTGCACTGGAAGTGAGTTGTCTGAAATTGACTTTATAAATGCTGTATTAGATGAAGCAAATTGTGGTTTGCTTTTGGATGTGAATAATGTGTATGTTAATAGCATTAATCATGGTTATGATCCGTTAGACTTTATTAAAAAATTGCCAAGCCTCCGAATTTTTTATTTACACATTGCTGGACATTATCAAGAAGACCACGATCTTATTATTGATACACATGGTGCTGATGTCATTGATCCGGTGTGGCAACTGTTGCAACAAACCTATGAGCAATTTGGTGTTATTCCAACATTGTTAGAGCGTGATTTTAATATTCCCCCCATAAATACATTATTAGAAGAAGTGGATCGCATTCGTTTCTATCAGCAATCGGCAAATAAAATGCTAAGACCTGCTAGGCAAGCTGTGTATATCAATGAATAAACCGCTACAGTCATTTCAAGAAGCACAATTAAAATTTACATCACATATTCGTGATCCAGATAATCATCCGCCGCCAGATGGAATTGAAGATCGTCGTTTAAAAATTTATCGCGAATTATTTTTTAATAATATTAATGGTTTTTTGAAATCAGGATTTCCAGTTTTATTTAAAATTTTGCCACAAAAACAATGGTTAAAATTGGTGAGAGCGTTTTTTAGCAATCATCAATGCCAGTCTCCTTATTTTCGAGATATTGCAAAGGAATTTTTACAATATTTGCAAGATGATTATAAATTTTGTTCTGATGATCCAGTTTGGTTGTTGGAATTAGCGCACTATGAATGGGTAGAATTAGCTTTATTTACTATGAAAGAAAATCAAGTGGCTGTGGATCAGGATGGTGATCTGTTACAAAAACATCCGGTTGTATCATCATTAGCATGGCCATTGGCCTATCATTACCCGGTTCATAAAATCTCTCCAGCATTCTTGCCGGATAGTTCGCAGCAAATCTTAACATTCTTAATTGTCTATCGTGATAGGCAAAATCAAGTGAAATTTTTACTATCCAATCAAGTGACCGTTCGTTTATTGCATTTGCTAAATGGCGATGCTAGCCTGACAGGCGAAGACGCATTGTTGGCAGTTGCCAGCGAGTTGCAACATCCTCAACCGGAAAAAATTATTGCTGGTGGTTTGCAAACATTAACCACACTGCAGCAAAAAGGAATTATTCTTGGAACGTCTGGTTAGTGATAGAAAAAACACATTCGTAATAGTAAATGCCTAACAAGGAGGTTAATCATGATCAAATTACTCAATCGATTTCAAGATATGCTGGATGTGACCAGAAAAATTGATTTTTTAGGGCCGCTAGCTTTGCGTCTTTATCTTGCGCCTATTTTTTGGATGGCCGGTACTAAAAAATTAGCCGATATGGAAAATACCATTGGGTGGTTTGGGAGTGATGGATTAGGGTTGCCTTATCCATTTTTGTTAGCATGGGCTGCTGTGCTTGCAGAGGTTGTGGGTGCAATTTCTCTCACGTTTGGTATTGCTGTGCGGTGGATGTGTATTCCTTTATTAATCACCATGGCAGTGGCTGCTTATACAGTGCATTGGGATAATGGTTGGTTGGTTATTTCTGGTAATGATGGTGTGTTTGCTACTGAAAGAACCACTGAAGCAGTCAGTCGACTGAGTGAGTTTAAAGTTTGGCTGAAAACTGAATTTCCGGGTTGGAGTAATTATGTGAATAAGCATGGCAGATTAGTCATGCTAAACAATGGCATTGAGTTTGCAGCAACCTATTTTGTGATGTTGCTCGCCTTATTTTTTATTGGTGCGGGCCGCTATTTTAGTGTGGATCATTGGATTGCACGATTTTTTAGGAAAAAATCAGTGGTGAGTACTAACTAAAACTAATTTATGCGTAAGAAGATCAAATGGTCATGCTACATTTCCATCGTCTTATTGATTTTCTTTCTACCGCACTGTGTGCAAATAGTGCGGTTCCATTCTGTGATTTTTACTACAATTGAAGAGGTTGATTCGCACGATTATGGTGTCGTGTTTGGCGCCTATGTTCGTGATGATGCAACGTTAACGGACGTTACCTTTGAACGCATTGAAGCAGCTGTTTTGTTATATCAACATCAAAAAATTCAGCGATTATTTATTTCCGGCGACAATGGCAGTAATCAACAAGTTGATGTAATGGCAGAATATGCAATAAGTCGAGGCGTGGCAAAAGACCATATTATTACAGACTACCTAGGCATTGATACGCATGATACCTGTTGGCATTTTGCTGATATTGCAAAGCGAGGCGTATTAATTACTCAAGGCTACCATCTGCCACGCAGTTTATATTTTTGTGAATCAGAAAATATTTATGCCTCAGGTTTGGCTGTCAATCACCTCGATCTGTTAACAAGCCGAGGTGATAATCTATTATCAGTTTATGCAATAAGAACCTGGCGATTTGTTCGTGAAGCCGGACTCACTTGGCTGTTTATGCTGGGACTTTACGACAAAATTTCCAATGAAGCAGAGAGTATGAATGCTATGCCGTAGCTATCCTTTTTCCACAAGCCCCCATGTTGTTTGGATTAAGCTATTGCAGCAATAATTCCAACTAATCCAAAAAATAACATGAAACAGTTAACACATAAATAAATGATGGTGGCTGCACGCGCATTGCGAAACTGTTTTCCAATCATAAATAAGGCAACCACAATCCCAGGGAAAATCATGAATCTCCCCATTACAAATCCAAGAAAGTTTCCAAACTGACGTCCATCACTGATGTCAAAATTGGCACCGGAGAGCAATATTGAAATAATTATATTAAGTAGCAAGACAATCCCTGTAAAGACAATGAGGGTGGTTCCAGGTTTTTTTGCTAAGTTCAGTTGATTTGTTGTTTGTTCAGATGGTGTAGGGTGTTGAGAGTTGGTTTGCATAGCAACATGTCTCCAAAATTGGGATTAAGTTTAGTTTGATTTATAACAAGTGGGAAATATTACCATTTTATATAAAGTGGTGCAAGGTGGATTTTTAAGCATTTGGTTATAAATTATCCGCTGAATGTTTTTGATCAACCATTCATAAATTTTGCATGATTTTGGCATTGAATGCTTGCCGTGCTTTTGTAATGATTTTGTCATTTTTCTTGCGTATAATGCGCGACTGATTGATTTTTCTAGCTATTAACACATACATTTTTTTGAATGGCTGTGAAAATGGATTTATTTAATTATTTTAATTTAATGAGGAAACCTGAATGAAATTAACAAAACTTACCGCCGGATTAGCAGTTGCTGGCTTAACATCATTTAGTTCGTTGGCACTCGCTGGTGTAGTGACAACAGATGGCCAAGATATTGTCATTAAAACCAATGGTGGATTCGAAGCGAAAACAGCAGATGGACAATTTAAGTTTCAAGTTGGTGGTCGCCTGCAATTGGACTATGATTTTTATGATGATGCTTATAATGGTGGTGCGGATGACACAGCAAGTGACAGTGAAATCCGTCGCGCTAGAATTTTTGTTGCTGGAACCGCCTATGAAGATTGGCACTACAAATTGCAAATTAGTTACAATGATGGTGACGATGAGTTTAATTTAGCTGATGCCTATATTAAATATACTGGCTGGGATGTTGCCTACATTAAGGCAGGTAAATTTAAAATTCCATTTGGCTTGGAAGAATTAACCAGTTCAAAATATATTTCAACCATCGAGCGATCAGCGGTTTTTGATGTGGTTCGCAGTGGTCGATCTGATCGATCATTAGAGGTAGGGAATCACGGAAATGGTTTCACCTGGCGTGCTGGTGTTTATGAAACAGGTCGTGAAGATGAAGGTGGATTCAATGATTTTGGTATTGGTGCGCGTTTGACTTATGCGCCAATTCTTGAAGACAACCAAGTCTTGCATGTTGGTGCAGCATACTTTAACGAAAATATCGGTGATTCATTTAGTAATAAATTTGCTAG
>JAUIKI010000103.1 GCA_030430875.1 Gammaproteobacteria bacterium
TTTTTTATGCAAATCATGCGATAATCATTAATATTTTTCTCAAAACTGAGGACTTACATGACCAGCTACCAAACATCTTCCCCACTCAACACACATACTGTTACTAATCAATCACCGGCACTTGAACCGGTTAATTTTTTCACGCAAGATCATGCCCTAAAAACATTAATTTCTAACTATGGTGCTGATGCTAGCAGCCCGTTACTTGAACATTATGGTCAACTTGTTAGTTCAGAGTTAAGTGAACTTGGCTTTCAAGCTAATCAAAATCAACCCGTTTTGCTGACTCATGATCGTTTTGGGCATCGTCTTGATCAAGTGCAATTTCATCCGGCCTACCATCGTTTAATGGAAATCGCACTGCAACATGGCCTGCATTCAATCCCTTGGAATCAAACGCACAAAAGCGCACAGGTTGTCCGATCTGGTTTATATTTTCTGCATTCACAAGCCGAACAAGGCATGCTGTGTCCGGTCACAATGACTTTTGCTTGCATTCCCACCTTGCGACAACAGCCAGACATTGCCAAACTTTGGGAGCCAAAAATTTTAGCTGATAATTATGATGGCCGATTCTTGTCTGCCAAATACAAAACCGGATTAACCATTGGTATGGCAATGACTGAAAAACAAGGCGGTAGTGACGTTCGCACAAACACCACAAATGCCTTACCGATCGATCAAGCTGGACCAGGTCAAGCCTACCGAATTACTGGACACAAATGGTTTTGTTCGGCGCCCATGTCGGATGCATTTTTAATGCTGGCTTATACGGAACAAGAAAAATTATCGTGTTTTTTAGTGCCTCGCTGGCAGCCAGATGAAACACAAAACCCTATCTATATTCAGCGCCTCAAAAACAAATTAGGCAATCACTCTAATGCCTCCAGTGAAATTGAATTGAAAGATACTTATGGCGTGATGATTGGCGAAGAAGGCCGAGGTGTACCTACGATTATTGATATGGTATCGCTCACCCGATTTGATTGCTTACTGGGATCAACTGCATGTACTCGCCAAGCCTTATCCCAAGCCATTCACCATGCTAAACATCGAAAAGCCTTTGGCAAACAACTGATTGAGCAGCCATTAATGCAAAATGTGTTAGCTGATTTATCATTAGAAACCGAAGCTGCCATGCAACTGACATTTCGCATTGCACATGGCCTGGATTCCGCAGAAAATAATCCATCAGAAAAGTTGTTTATACGACTGGCTACAGCCATTGGAAAATATTGGCTCTGTAAACGTGCCATCGTCACAATCAATGAAGCACAAGAATGCTTGGGAGGCGCAGGCTATGTTGAAGAGTCTATTTTACCTAGACTCTATCGCGAAGCGCCGCTCAATTCAATCTGGGAAGGCAGCGGCAATGTTCAATGTTTAGATGTGTTACGCGCCATCCAAAAAGAACCTGAAACGTTGACAGTTTTTTTTAATGAAATTAAAAAATCGCAAGGCGAAAATCAGTTTTTTGATAATGCTTATTCCAACTTACAAAAAATCATTGCAGACAAAGATAACCTTGAAGTTCATGCAAGAATTATTGTTGAACAAATGGCTTTAATTCTACAAGCATCGTTAATGATTCAAAAAACTCCCAACGACATCGCCACAAGCTTTTGTGCATCTCGACTTAACCAAGAACGAGGACTGGTGTTTGGAACGCTATCTCAAAAAAACACCCCTTTTGTATCAATCATCAACCGTATGCAACTACAGGATTAAATAATTATTATGGAGCACTATTTTGATGATTCACATGATGCGCTACGAGCAAGCATTAGAAAATTCATCAACAAAGAAGTAAAGCCTCACATTAATGACTGGGAAGAACACGGTGAAACACCGCGACATATCCATGAAAAAGCGGGCGAGATGGGTATTTTAGGCATTGGATATCCTGAAGAATTTGGCGGATTTCCAGGTGACATCTTTCATAAAATCGTTGTTAATGAAGAACTAATGCGCTCAGGATCCGGTGGGTTTTGTGCAAGTTTGGGTTCTATTGACATTGCACTGCCTCCCATTTTGCAATGGGGAAATGACTTGATAAAACAACGTGTTGCAAAAGCGGCCATCCAAGGCAAGAAAATTTGCGCACTAGCCATCACAGAACCTAGCGGAGGATCAGATGTTGCCAATTTAAAAACTCACGCTAAGCGAGTGAATGATTGCTATGTTGTCAATGGCAGCAAGACATTTATCACCAGTGGCGTTAATGCTGATTTTTATACCGTTGCAGTAAGAACTGGTGAAGCAGGTCATGGCGGTATCAGTTTGCTACTTATCGAAAAAAATACCCCAGGATTTAGCGTTGGCAAAAAGCTCAACAAAATGGGTTGGCTAGCATCTGACACAGCTGAATTATTTTTTAACGATTGCAAAGTACCTATTGAAAACCTAATTGGCACTGAAAATAAAGGCTTTATTGCCATCATGAGCAACTTCCAACGAGAACGACTTGCTTTATCCATAATGGCAAATATGACCGCACAACTTGCCTTGGAAGAAAGCCTTGAATATGTCAGACAGCGTGAAGCCTTTGGAAAAACCTTAAACAAAATGCAAGTCATTCGACACAAGCTCGCAGACATGGCAACTCAAGTCGAAATCAGTCGAGAATATACCTATCGTATTGCTGCAATGATGCAATCAGGAAAATCTGTGATCAAAGAAATATCCATGGCAAAAAACTTTGCAACCAACGTCAGCGACCAAACCACCTATGATGCTGTACAAATTTTTGGTGGCATGGGCTACATGCGTGAATCACTGGTTGAAAGACTGTATCGCGACAATCGAATTCTTTCAATTGGTGGTGGCACTTACGAAATTATGAATGAAATCATTGCAAAACAATTACACCTTTAAGAAACCATTAACGAGTGTTGCGATGACAAGACATAATAGTTATGCAACAATCCTTATATAACTAAAAAATAATCATAAGAAAATATATTATGACCGATAAAAACCCCATTGAAATATTAGCGCACTGGGCAGACACTCAAGCTGACAGCATTTTTCTTCGCCAACCAATTAACAGTGTAGACTGGAAAGATTTTACGTGGAAAACAGTTTATGAAACCGTTCAAAACATTGCATCCAGCCTCCAAGCATTAAATTATGAACCTGGGAGTCGAATTGCCATCATTTCAGACAATTCTGCTCACTGGGTAATGTGCGATCTTGGCATCATCCTCGCCGGCATGGTAAGTGTCCCGCTCTACACTCAACAAAATTCAGATGCAATGCGCTATATTCTTGATCATTGTGATGCAAAAGCAATTTTCGTCGGCGATATTGGCCTTTCAAAATATCAGATGATAAAGACCTTAAAAACAATCTCCTCAATTAAGATGCCTTATTCTAATGAAAAAGATTATGATTTGAGTTGGGATGATTTTATATCAAATCAACAATCTGTACATTTGAATAGTTCACTAAACCCTGAGGCTCTGGCAACTATTGTTTATACATCAGGCACTACTGGGCAACCTAAAGGTGTGATGCACAGCGTGAAAAACCTAAGCTTTGCAGGCACTAACTTTGTCAATGCACGAGAATTCACGCATCACGATACTTTTTTTTCCTACTTACCACTTTCACACATTGCAGAACGAATTTTTGTTGAAATGATTTGCCTGTATTGTGGCGGCATGATTAGCTTCAATCAATCGCTTAGCTCTTTTTCGGCAAGACTCAAACAAACATCACCCACGTTTTTTCTGGGTGTTCCTCGCATTTGGAGTAAAATTCAAGAAGGCATTTTGGCTAAATTACCTAATGAAAAACACCAGCTAATTTTTGAAAAATCTGAAGAGGCCGAATATTTGAAAAAATTAATTCGAGATAATCTTGGCTTTGATAAAATACGCCTTCCGGCATCTGGCGCTGCACCAATCGCACCTGAACTCATTAACTGGTTCCACCATCTTGGTATAGCAATAACAGAAGGTTATGCTCAAACTGAAAATTGTGCTTATTGTACGTTAAACCCCATATCAGACAACCATGTTGGAACAGTTGGTCCTGCTCTACCGCAAACTGAAATACAAATTGCAGACAACCAAGAAATTTTGACAAAAAGTCCAGGCACCATGCAGGGCTACTACTTACAACCTGAAGAAACTAAAAAAACCATGACTGACGATGGATTTTTACGAACAGGTGATATGGGAAAATTAGATGAAAATGGCTATCTAACACTAACTGGTCGAATTAAAGAACTCTTTAAAACCAGCAAGGGAAAATATATCGCACCTGCACCCATTGAAAATCAAATTGCAAGCAACCCAATCATTGGACAAATTTGCATTATCGGTTCTGGGTTGATTCAACCGATTGCTCTGATAACACTCTCAGCAATTGCGAATAGCCAATCAAAAGAAAACATTGAAACTCAATTGAAAGAACTATTATCAATAGTTAATTCATCACTTGATAAGCATGAAAAAATAGCCAGCATCGCAATTTGCGACGAAGCCTGGTCCATTGAAAAAAATTTGCTAACACCTACTCAAAAAATCAAACGTCAAACTGTAGAAAATCATTACACTCAATTCATTCAAAAAGTTGCCGCACAAAAAAACACTGTCTACTGGGAGTCTGAATTAACTTATGAGTAATCGCTAATGAAAACCATTAATCCTGCTTACCAACAAGCCATTTGCAAGCTTGTTTGCGAAGCGCCTTATCCAAGCTTGCTTTCCATGCAACTAACCCGCCTTGAGCTCAGCGAAGCCATAGTGGAGATCAAAGAAACTGAAAAGAAGCATACTCAGCCATATCAAGTTGTGCATGGTGGCGTCATTGCAAGCTTAATCGACACGGCTACATTTTAGGCGGTGTTTTTAGAGCTTGATGAAGATTGCGGTTTAACGACAGTGGATCTTAAGCTCAACTACCTTGCACCAGTGGTTTCTGGAAGACTAATCGCGAAAGGAAAATCCATTAAAATGGGAAAACGCTTGGGTTATTCAGAAGCAACCGTCTTTTGTCATGACAAAATTGTTGCGCATGGCACATCAACCTTGATGGTTTTGCCTGGCAAAGCACTTTCACAGAATCTCCCTGCAAAATATTTAGCATGAAAAATACGTCATTCGAATTCACTGAAAACATTCCATTTAAACGCTATAAAAAGCCACAACTATTATTAGCAATTTTTCTTTATTTTCCGCTCACTTGTTATATGTATCTTGTTGAGATCACGATGAGATCCAAGGCTCCACGACTACCCAAATCATTGAATAAAAATACGATTATTTTCATGTTTCATCAAGATTTGTGGAACACTTTTTCAGCTAACAGCCTGCATGATAAAGATGATTTACGTACTTTTTGGTTAGGATTTCACGGCATTATGTCCTACAGTAACTTCTTGATGAACTGGAAAAATCGTACTCAAATGTTTCGATTTTATCCAAACAGTCATGTTTCTGCTTACAAACAAACAATTAAGTTTCTTCATAAGAACTCAAACAAACAAATGGTAATCGCAACTGATTCTGGTGGGCCTTATGGGCGAGTCAGAGAAAGTTTGGTAACGATGGCATTACAAACAAACCGTCCTTTATGTGGCGCAAAACTCACATTTACGCATTCAATCACCTTGTTTTCACACCACTTTCCACTGCCTTTTTCAACAGCAACGCTCAAGTTCACCCCCATTATGCATTTAGGAGATAAAGATATTAGTGTGCTACGAGACGAACTACAAAAAGAAATGGATGCAATTTAGCCTTGAAATTTTTATTCCAACAGCGATACAAAGATAATTATTCGATTGATTTTCTCATACTTAGATACATTCGAAATACTATCGGCATGAACAGTATTATATAAATAATTTATTTATCTTTCAGTTAGTTAAAAAACTATAAATCAATTAAATGAACCGTGATTT
>JAUIKI010000104.1 GCA_030430875.1 Gammaproteobacteria bacterium
TGCCCAAAGCACCTATTTTATTCATGAAACCTGCAACAGCGATTTGCAATCTCAGTGAAGCATTAAAAATCCCCAATGAGTTATGTCATTTTGAAACAGAACTGAGCGTGCTCATTGGTAAAAAACTCACAAAAGCTGACTCAAAAGATGTGATGGATGCAATCACCGGATTTGGACTTGGCTTGGATTTAACTTTGAGAGATCGTCAAAATCAACTCAAAACAAATGGTCAGCCGTGGGAAATTGCCAAAGCATTTGACGGCGCTTGCCCGCTCTCAAATTTTGTCAGCAAAAATGCCATCACTAATCCAAAAACTGAACTGCATTTCAGCTGCGAAATCAATGATGAATTAAGACAGGATGGTCACATCACTGACATGCTGTTTCCCATCGAACCATTAATTGCTGAAATGAGCCAACATTTCACACTCTTGCCAGGCGATGTCATCTTAACCGGCACACCAAAAGGCGTTGGGCCACTCAATCATGGTGATAAGTTAACACTATCTCTCGGAAAATTTTTCAAGATAAAAACAACTGTTAGCTAAAATCCTCCAAACCATTTCACTGCAGTATTTTCTTGCAGAACACGCTCAAACTCTTGATCACTTAAGTTATTCCAGATTAACCAGCTCTGACTGGAATCTCATGACATAGTCCTTGTGTCGATCATCATAACCTTGAATTTAATAAATTCATCAATTCAGAGGCCTTTGTTGCGCTAAAAAGCAACAAAGAAAAAATTAGGGAAAAAGCTTCAGTATTTCGGCACAAAATGCAGGTAATAACGAGTTATTTGCCAGTTTTGCAACGAAAACAGGGAGATTTTTAACTCTTTTTTATCGTTGTTGTTTTAGGGCAAAGCTCTCATTTCATACCTCTTATGCAACAGGGCCATTATTTATCAGATATAAAACCACTTTTCTCGCTTAATCATCGCGCTATTAGAAATGTTCAAAAAAACATTGAACCATGTCAGCCACGAAATCGACATAATGGTTGATAGCTATCAAAGAATGAAACTAACCGATAAATTTCAGGAGAAATGAAAATGAGAAAACTATTAGCTTTATCTGCCGTACTTCTATGTATTTTAGCCTCACAGTCACACGCAGGCGCATTCGGCTGCTCAGCCGGGGCCTCACGCTGCGTTACTTTCTATACGACCCATGAGTTTGAAAATGAAAAATATAACAACCCTTTTTATCAATACGGAAGGTGCTTAAGCGAAATCAAGTCTTGTAACGATAAATGGTGAGAAACGCACTCAAAAAGAATGCCAAAATAGCATTCTTTTTGGGATACCCGAAAAAACTAAAAATCATCATCAACGAAATCATCCTCCACAACACCATCTTGCACCAAAAACTCTCGATATTGCGAATAGCCATCACGAATTGCTAGATATTTATCGCCAGATAATAATTTTTCTGCACTGAGCAATTGTGCGCGAAGATCAACCACTTCTAATCCAGTAAGACCGTAGCGAACACCATCATCATCCACATAATGAATTGGAGATGTATAGCTGTCAGGAATACGAGACAAACCATCACGTAAATTGGCTGGACCTAAAAATGGAATTTCAATAAATGGTCCTGGACCCACTCCCCAATAACCAAGCGTTTGCCCAAAATCTTCTTGATTTTTTTCTAAGCCAATACTAGTTGCCGCATCAATCAAACCACCAAACCCAATCGTGGTATTCACCAAAAACCGGCCGGTATCACTCATCGCACGCTTGAATTTGAGCTGCAATAAATCATTAGCAACTGTCTTCACTTCGCCCAAATTACCAAAAAAATTACTGATGCCTTTGTTAATTGGATCTGGGAAAATCTTGACGTACAACTTTGCAGCTGGCTTATAAACAAATCGATCTACCTGTTGATTGAATGCAAATGTTTTGCGGTTGACTGACTCAAGCGGGTCATAAACTTCGTCAGCCACACTCTGCGTCGACATCATAAAAATTCCTAGAAAAAAGGCTGATATCGCAGAGATTGAGAATAATGAGTGCTTTGTTTTCATAAACCATCCTTAAAAATTAACTGTTTTTGATCATAATTTTCTTCGCTATCCTTTTCTAATTGTATACAATGAATCAAACTTACACCAAAAAAACCAGACAATATGGACAAACTTGAGCCTAAAAGCTTAACTAAATTGATTTATGAAGTGAACTTAGCCATCCGCTGGGGAGACATGGATGCCTTTGCCCATGTTAATAATGCGACCTATTTTCGCTATTTTGAAGAAGCACGGGTGCAGTGGTTAGCCAGCCTTGGCTACAATATTGACGAAGATGAGACGGGGCCGGTCATCATCAACGCCAATGCTACCTTTCTAAAACCCATCATCTATCCAGCTGATTTGACAGTGCAGCTATATGCTAATCCACCCGGCAACAGCAGCATGGTGATTACACAACACATTGTTTCATCCAGCAAACCTGAAACACTGTTTACTGAGGGCAGTGTCAAAATTGTCTGGGTCAATCAAGCAACTGGGAAGTCTGTTCCTCTGCCTGATAAAATTCGAGAGCTGTTGTTAGGCTAAATAAACTGGTTTTAACCCACTTTATCATTAAATGTGCGTTATTCTGCCTCTGGCAATGAATACCCTTGTCGAGAAACAAATATAATTGCCGTTAATTTTTTTGTTGCTCCTCAATATGGATAAACACATGCGTATCTGAAGGATAAATAAATGTAATTTCTTCGAATAGAGTATCTAGATTTTCTTCGCTAGCATATTCGACATTAAAATTGATATCCAATTCGACCTTGCACACCAAAAGCATCAACACCTTGATCCTTAATGCTTTTGGTCACGTTAGCAGTAACACCAAAACTAAATGCTCCAAGACTGCCATTAATAGCAAAATCGACAAGAGCTTCACTTTCAGGTACAACTGCATAATTGGTAAAACAAACTTCTTTTGCTGCCTCACCAACGAAACACTGCTCATTACTAAAATCATCATCAGTTACAGCATGCGCGTAGGCAACACCAATGGATGGACTAATGATAAGCTCACCCAATTTAACACCATACCACCCTAACTTAGTACCAGCGATCACCCGTGCTTGTTCGTCAGAAAAATCATTGACATGCAAACCTACATCTTGCCCGCCTTCTTCAGTAAAAGACTCACTATCATAGCGTAAATAATCCACCCCACCTGATAATTCAAGGTAGGCAGTCTCAGTCAAACTCAACAAATGCGCAACATCAATTCGGCCACCATAAGTCCAAGCATCGGTGCTACCATTCATTTCACGCGCCTGATTTGTCAAAGTAAACTGACGTTCAACATCAATGTCATTGTGCATGACATTCACACTGGTGCGCAAATCAAGATTTAACGCGGCTAATTTGACAGGGAAATGGCCAAACACTGTTGCACCAATACGTTGATTTTCAGCATCAGCATCGCCACCATGAGAGTTTTGATAACTATCAAACTCATTATCACTATAACTTAACTCTAAACCCATATAACCACTGCCAATCGAACTGACCAATCCAGCATGCATACTATTTTGTTTCAGATCATAACTCGCAAATTGATCTTGAAAATTTTTATCACGTTGCGTGTTCTCAATCTCGGTATCAACATAAACATTAACCCCTTCTTGACAATTTCCTATTCGACATTGCAGTGAAAACTCTGACATTTTCCGCATATTTTTTTGCAATTGACTTTGTTGCTCACTCACTGCAGATAACATGATATTTTGATAAACCTCACCATGAAATTGATCAAGATAGCCTTGGTATTTTGTTACGTCAGCGCTCTGCACACCAACTAACAAATTATACATATCAGTAAACTGATCCACACCTAACACAACCAATCGATCAAATGATTTTGCAACCTCTAATTGATTTGGTGTTAGCTCATTATCCAAAGGATTGGCAAATGCTTGCACTTGACGTGTCACCACATTTAACTCCGTTCCATTATTTTCTTGCACCAGCTCAACCAATGCAAATAATTGATTGACTGTATCAAATCCTCCTATGACTTCATGGGCACTAACAATTGTCCACTGCATATTTGTTTTTTCTGGCAACAACACTTGCGGCTGCAATATTAAATGGCCACCCTGCAAGTCTGCTAAACCAGAAACAAATAACGTTTCATTGTTTCCTTCCTCATACAAATCTACATAAAGCGTTGTGCCTATTGATTGTTGATAATCACCTAATAATGTCACATCATCATTCAAATCAAGGCTACCTGATAAAAAACGTGTCTTCGAAAAATCACCAATACCCGATAGAAACCAATGACTTTGATTATCAACGACAAGCTGACCATTTTCATCAAAACCAATATCTAATTTTTCAAATCCATCGATTTTATTTAATCTGATTTGTGACGAGTAATTTTCAATAGAGCCTTCCAAGATAAATTGGTCACTACCTTCACCACCTTGAATATGCTCAGGCAGTAGGCCTTTTAAGCCAAGCACAAATAAATCGTCACCTGCAGCAAGATCAATATCACCTTCAATGGATCCGTGATTGATAATTTCTTCACGCCCTTTCGACCCAAGCAAACTAAAAGTAGTTGCACGAATTAATCCAGATTCAGCATTGTAAAATCTATTCACACTGCCAGCAGCAGAATCTTGCCAATTGATTGCAAGTGTTTCATCAGATTCAGAGCCAATAAAACCATTATTTGTTATCATCGAATCATTGATACTGGTTAGTTTAATAACCTGACTTTTAGTCCCTTCTGTGAAAACAGCACCTGTATTTACAATTTCGGCCCCCATTTCACTCAACAGATTAATTGCGATCACTTCCTCTCCGAACGCAGAAATTTCTTGGTGATTAATAATACTGGGGTTGATTTCTGTTTTTATTTTAATGGTTTGTGCAAGATCGCCTGTTGTTGTCACAACACCATAGTTCTCAATGGATAATTCTTCCACACCATGCAGATAAATTGCAAATGGCTGCTCACCAACTGCCTTAATTAAACCTGTTTCATGATTATAAACTTGATTATTTGAACCTTCGTCATATTCACCTTTCATCAGCAAGATAGCACCTGCTAAATTTCCATTTCCGTCAGGTTGGCCGTTGACAAAAATGGTGCCGCTATTTTCAATGCGATTATTCTCACCCAAACCAAAAATTGCTCTAGCAGCAATAAATCCATCACCCTGCTCTGAACCAACTCTAATTACGGCATCTGATTCATTGTAAACAACATTATTACCACCCGAATTTTTTTCAACAACATCAGTAAAAAATACATCAACCAATGATGAAACTGGATTATCATAATGAAGCTGAATCGCTTGAGAATGATTTCCATTAATTTGAATAAATCCATTGTTCCAAACTTCATTATTTTGATTTGCAACAATACCGTAATTATAATCACCAGATATTGTTTTAATTACTGTATCGTTCGTCACATGATTCGATTTCTTTGCACCATCAACTATGATACCAATACTCCATCCACCATCCACTGAATTGGTTTCAATCAGACCTGCATTAACAATTGAATGATCGTTGTCCGCATAAATCAAAATGGTAGCAAATCCATTACTTTGCATGATGTTTTGGTTATAAATACCAGATTGATTATCTCCCACATTTGAATCAAAACTTGCTACACCAATGCTAAAATCTTCATTTAACTGAATGAGACCATCATACTTATTATAAAACCTATTTCCATTACCGGATATTGATGCAATGGAAGTATATTCTGCATTTGACTGCAGTAATCCATCATTAATTACTTTATTCTTTTCCCCAGAAACTCTAAATATATAACTTTTTCCGACGCCTTCAACACCACCAGAATTTAAGATCATTGATGCATCAATGTTACTCAAAATATTATTAT
>JAUIKI010000105.1 GCA_030430875.1 Gammaproteobacteria bacterium
ACATTAGGGACTGTCGTTCCAGGTGGCGGCTTATAGACAGATGTTGGAGCAGTGGTGATACATGAACTTTTCTTACTAAATGCTGGCATATGCATAATGATTTTCTCCTAACCTAAATGAATTTGATCAGCTCTAACTTTAAAATCATCTTCAGTGCGCATCAGGGTTTTCTTTGCTTTAAAGAATGCAGTCTGCTTGACAATGTTTCGACAACGCTTGCTAGTTTGCTGAAACAGCTCAGAAACTTGGGTGTAAAAATATTTTGTCTTTTGCAAAATACGCTTTGCATCAATGCTCACTAACGATGAAGACAATTGATAATCCTCACACTCTTGCTGATATTTATCAGACACCACAGAAATAGCGTCTGCTTTAGTTTTATGATTTTTATGCTCTGAAAAAAACTGTTCACTCGTAAATGATATTTTCTGATTTTGTATTGCAAATTGGCTGCTTTCAATGCCATTTTGATTTTGAACAGATAGATTTACCATTTGCTCACCTTCGATAGCAACTTGTTTACCACAAAGATTCAAATTGCCTTTTGCATTTAAATTGATATCTCCTGCCGTGTTGTGAATATCTAAGTCACCAGAGTCAACATGCAAAATTGTTTTATTGGTTTCTACATTATATGAAACCATCAATTCCCCTGATGATTTTCGTAAATTAAACTGATTTACTTGATCTGCAGCTCCATGCAATTCAATCACATTGCCATTACTTAATTGATATTTTTCAGATAATGGAACTTTGGCAGACAATAAACTGGTAATAAACACTTCACCAGCACTGTCTAAAACCGCAAGAACTAGATCACCAACATTTAATGAATTTGCTAAATCTTTAATTGCTGTTGCTTGACAAATGCTACTTGTATTTTGAAACATTACCGAAAATAACCGCTTTTCACTGCTCATTTTTTGAATAACAGCTGGTCCAACATAAGGAATATGGTTCAATACGTTCAAATTATTAATGCTCTGCATGACTAAGCTCCTCTTGATAGTTTTTTTTAGGCTTCCATAATTCTGCTTCAGCAAGATCAACATCAGTATTTGTTAAATGCTTGGTATCAGCTGCCAATAAATTATTATTATCCAATTGAACACGATGCCATGTTGAGCCAATCAATTTGGCTCTTGAAAAATCACAATTACTCACATCAGCATGTGAAAAATTTGCATAATGAATTAATGCAGTGGAAAAATAGCAAGCATTTATTTTTGCGCATTCAAAGCTGCAATAGTCCATTGATGCATTGGAGAAATTCACACCAGAAATAGTTGTTTGGTCAAAAACTGTTTGCAACAACCCAGATGATTCAAAAATCACACTAGCAAGATTTGCTTCGGTAAAATCACTTGCAAATAAATTAGCACCGGTGAAATCACATGACTGAATCTTTGTTTTGCTAAAATCAACTTCTTTTAAAAAACTTGAATTAAAGCTAACATTTGCAAAACTGGATTTAGAAAAATCACTATCTGTGAAATCACCATCATTCATACTTTGCGAAGTAAATTGACATGCTAATAACTCACACTGATGCATAACAACTTTTTCTAGCACTGTTGATGAAAAATCCACATTCTCAAAATTAGTTGATTTAAGATAAGCCTCGAAAAAATTTATGCTTTCAAAATCTGAATTATCGAATTCAACTGCATCAAGATTAGCAGAAGAGAAATCCACAAATCTCAAAGTAGCAGATTGAAAGTTAGCATTAACCAACTTAGCATGCGTGAAATTTACATGTGTTAAGTTTGACTCTGAAAAATCCACATCTGTTAATTGTGCATCAGAAAAATTAGATCCAGATAGATCAGAAGCAACAAAGCTTGCACCTTCGAAGCATTTCAATGAAAAATTCATTGATTTAACAATTGAATTTATAAAACTCACATTTGCCAAATTAGCTTCGGCAAAATCAACCCCAGTAAAATCACACTCATCAAAGGTTGATCCAGTAAAATCAACCCCTGACAAATCAAGATCTTCAAAACAACACTGGGAAAACTGACAATTAGTCATAATTTCAGGAAGATGACTTAACTTTCGAAAATCTTGGTCAAAAAACTGTACGTTTTCACAAGAAACATGCTCAAAACGAACTGAATCTAACTTAGTTGAATCAGTAAACCGGCCATTCTCCATCACCATATTAGTAAATGATGCACCTGACATATCAATATCGTCAAAGGAAAAATTCCGAATAATTGAATCTGCATAGGATGCTCCGGCTTGTGATCCCCCGTCAAACCCAACATCGTTTATATTGCAATCTTGAAAACTTACGTTTGGCAACATGACTCGATTAAAATGGCAGTCAACAAATAGTGAATTAATAAAAACCAGGTTTTCACCACCACAGTATCCCTCAGCAAAACCCGTCATTTCATTTTGCCAATCTTCTGGAATTTGTGACACATCTAAGCCAACGTCATCGAAGCTTTTAACTACTTTTTCTAGTTCATTGGTTGGCACATAGGATGATGTAAAAACAAATTTTTCAAACGTACATTCGATGAAAGAAGAATCTGTTAAAACTGAGTTTGAAAAAAGACCACCACCAAAAAAACTTGCTGTCAATTTATTTGCATTCATCAAACAATGATCAAAGGTTGCAATATCAAATCCACATTGATTAAAAATCACTTGATCAAATTCAACATTACTCCAAGTCGAATAGTGAATTTTTTTTCCTGAGAAACGCTCTTTTTTCAGCTGAAAAGAAAAAGCATTAAGCTGCTTTATTTCTTCATTTTCATTAAAATATGCCACTAAATCATCTGCTTTTTGATAGAATTCCATTTCTAATCTCCATGAAAAAGTTCAAAATTACTACTTTTCATATTTGCTTCCACAAACACCGTATCAATCATTTCAGCACCAAAAAAATCACTCCCATACAAGTTGACATCATAAAAATTCACTCTAGTTAACTTAGCCTCATGAAATGAAGCATCAAACATATCGCAATGCTTAAAATCTGTTTTGTTAATGCTAGCATGATGAAAATTTATAAATTTAAGCTTCGCAAATGAAAAATCCACTTCATCACAGTGAGATTCAGCAAATTGTGCCGAATTTAAATTAGCATTTGTAAAGTTTGTCTGTGTAAGTATCGCTCCGTCCCAGACACTATCAGGCGCCTGAATAGAGGTTAAATTAGCATAAGAAAAATCTGCAGCTTCGCTAGCTCGCAATTCATTCATCAGCGACCCAGTAAAATCGGCATTTCTTAGCACTGCCCCTTCTAATGTTGCATTACTAAAATTAGCATTTTTTGCTGACACAAATTCTAATATTGCTTCTGAAAAATCTGAGTTTTCAAAGCAACTATTATCAAGCTTTGCTTCAATTAAATTTGCTTTATCAAAGTCAGCATATATTGCCTGAACATTTGTCATGTTTGCACCGCATAGCTTAGCCTTATCAAAAGCAGCCTCACTCAAATCTGCACCATAAAAGTTAGCTTTTACTAATTTCGCATTTGTGCAATCAACATTAGTCATGCAAGATTCAGAAAAATTCAAACCACTCAAATCTGTATCAACAAATATCACGTGATCCAAGTTTGCATGAGAAAAATTAGTTCCTTTCAAGTTAACATTAGTGAATACACTTTGACTCAAATCAATATAACTAAAATCAAGGTTAGATAAATCTAAATTTGTAAATTCAAAATTTTCAAATGATTTCTTTTCATTTAATCGCTTAACAACCAAGGCACGCGTTAATTCCTCTTCATCAGCAAGGCCATATGCTGCAATGATTGCATCCATCTGCTGCTGCTCTTCTGGTAACAGCTTAGGGAATTCACCTTTTTCGCGGGCGTCGATTAACGATTGAATTTTCGGACTATCCGATATACCATCTGGACCGAAATTATCGAGCATTTTTGCTAGATGTGCATCTAACTCTTTCCAGCTTTCATTAATAATCTTATTTACATTCTCAATTTCTGCAGCATTTTTTTCATCTTCACTAAGATCATCTGTTACTTGCTCATCATCGTCATCCAGATCAACCCACTCAGCTTCTTCATCTTTTTTTGCCTGTTGAAGGTCTTGAAAATAATCTTGCAGCGTTTTACTTTGTTCATCTAGTGGTTCGCGGATGATAAAAACTTCTTGAATGTGATCTGTTGACTCATCTGGCATAATTAACACACCACGCCATGTCAGATATAATTTTTCTTTGGTGACATCAGCATATAATGTGTCGAGATTCATGGTGATTTCACCAAACTCAAGATCATTCTCAACAGACAAACTATGCTCTAACTCCACATCAGACACATCTTTTTGAAGAATAAAACAGCGCACTCGCAATCCAGGCAACACTGTTTTTAATTGCTGATATTCTGGATGCATGTGGTTAAATTGCAAAAGTTCATCACCGCGCAAATACCCTTTCACCTGCATATCTTCAGGTGCACAATTATAAAATTGGTAATTAAAATCAGCGAATGGCGCTGGCCAACGCTCTTTAATCCAAGATTTATGGTATGTTCCTACCAACTGAGAACGCTCACCCCAATTACGCGGCACAGGTCCGAAACCTACAGGCTGTATTTTTTGATTACGTCGTGTTATTCGATCATTTAATGATTCAATATTTGGCAAATAATGCACATTGCCATGATCACTTTCAGTGACATCTTTACCTTTCCCATAGGGATTGGATTTAAAGCCTTTTCCACCAAAGGCATGATGCAAATCAATCGGCATGGTGGTGAATGGTGTTGGTCCCACAAAATCTTTTGAATTCTCCCACGCTCTTTCGCCGGTTACTAGCAAGGTTTTTTTTAAATTGCCAACCTGGAAACTAACTTCACATTCAGCTACCGGTTCTTTGCTGTGGCAATTGGCGTGGCATAATAAATCTGCGTACGGTTTATAAAACGCCATATCAGTTTCATAGGTCAACACCACATCTTGCAATTTTTCTTCATTTAATAGCATGTCGCCTTGCAAAATATCTTGTTCTTCAGCGTCAGCAACCACTGCATTAGCTTTCAAGTCATAGGTCGCTTTGACGATGAACGTCAATGAGCGTGATGGATAGTTAATCCATCCTGGAATGATTCCAGCAGAATAAGGACTTGTGTTAAAGACATTCATTTTCGCTATCTATTGAATTGGGGAAATTGTTGCAAGCAAATTGCTTGCAACAAAAGTGGAGACTTAAACCATTACTACGCGGTTAATGTTTTGTAATTATACTTTCCACGCAAAGCTGCTTCTGGTGAACCATCAACTTTTCTTGGCGTGAAAGCTATTTCAACTTCTGAAGCATAAACAGTAAAAGTCAACAACATATTTGCATCATCATTTGGATTAGAGTTATCTAAGCTCATATGGAAAGATGCAACACCAGCATCATGCAATGTATGTCGCATAACTTCTTGCTCAGCACCATTTTCATCAGTATCAACGTAAACCAAAGTCATTTCAGCATTCTTTGCTTTGGTGACAGCATTGAACAAACCAACTATACTTTTATCCACAGGTGTGGTGAATTGGTAGCCTTCTTGAGTAGCTGGACCAAATTTATTACCCACTGTTCCAGATGATGCCGAAAAATTACGAGAAATCCCTGTTGCAGCACTCAATATTTTTAACCACCCTTCAAAACCACTAGACGTTACAGGACCTTCAACACCTTTAATTTCTAAATACATGATAACCTTCTCCTATTAATAGTTAAAATAAACCACCACTTAAACAAAGATGCCTAAGTGGTGTTTTCAAAACACCAAGGCCTTGATGTTAAGAAACTGCATCCTCCATGGCATCAATTGCTTTCTGATCTGAATAGGAAACAGGAACACCACGAATATCTTTTAAGCTCACGA
>JAUIKI010000106.1 GCA_030430875.1 Gammaproteobacteria bacterium
CTAGTAATAATCCACAATCAGACCCAGTACCCCAACAGCCACCTATACCTAGCTCTGCTTCACTTGGTCTCATCAAACCTGATCCAATCCAGCGCCCAACTAGTTCAATTGGGATTAACAAACCAGTACCAAACTCTCACCCTACTCCTAACCCTGCGCCTGTGATCAGACCATTAGCGATCCCTGCTAAGCCAGCACCGGTCAAGCCAATTACTGCTCCAGTCAAGTTCGAGAGAAAAAGCCCTCTTGAAGGCAAACCAGTGGTTGTGAGAGTTAGATAGTCGATATTGATCTTACACACAGCAGTAACAAAAAGGCCCAACAAGTGGGCCTTTTTTTATTTTGAATTCTCACAAAAATCTAGGTATGGTTACTTTTATTAACTATAACTCCAATCGAGAAAATCATGACCGATCGTTATGCCGTGATGGGCAACCCCATTGCTCACAGCCTCTCACCAAACATTCACACACTGTTTGCCAAACAAACTCAGCAATCATTATGTTATGAGACTATATTGGCCCCAAATGATGCTTTTCCTGAACAAGTCAAACAATTTTTTACAGCAGGTGGAAAAGGATTAAACATCACGATTCCTTTCAAGCAGCAAGCAATGCAACTCGCTGATCGACTCACTGAGCGAGCTAAACGCGCCCAGGCAGTCAATACCTTATGGCAAAAAGACAACTTACTTTGGGGCGATAACACGGATGGAGTAGGCATCACACGTGATATCGAAACTAATCATGGCCTTAAAATTACTCAAAAGTCGTTGTTAATTATTGGTGCGGGAGGCGCCGTGCGCGGCATTTTAGAGTCCATTTTATCACTTGGCCCAGCAAAACTTGTGATTGCCAATCGCACGCATGAAAAAGCGCAGCAATTAGCAGAAGAATTTGCGGATATTGGCAACATCAGCGCCTGTGAATTTAATCAATTGCCAGAAAAAACCTTTGATATTGTCGTTAATGGAACAGCTACCGGGCTTTCCAACGAAAAATTGCCACTACCGGAAAAAATCTTGGCAAACAATGCTTGTTGCTATGATATGGTTTATGGCAAGCCAACACCTTTTCTAGAGTGGGCAAAACAGCAAAATGCAGCATACATATTTGATGGTCTAGGCATGTTAGTTGAACAGGCAGCAGAAGCTTTTTCAATTTGGCGAGGGGTTCATCCTAACACTACATCGGTTATCAATACAATTCGAAACGGGTTGTCGATTTAACATGATAATAAACTCAGCGATCAAAGCATCATCAACTCTCATCAGTTAAATCTGGCCATGCTGCCTTCAAATATAAAACCATTGACCAAAGTGTTAGAAAAACGGCTGCATACAGTAAAAAATACCCCAATATCATCAGCAAACTACTCCAATCTGGTGGGCCTGCCAGTAAGGTGATAATTGCAAGCATTTGTAAAGTTGTTTTTAGCTTGCCAATATATGAAACGGCAATACTTGTTCGACGTCCTACTTCAGCCATCCATTCACGTAAGGCAGAAATCATGATTTCGCGCCCAATGATGATAGTTGCAGGAATTGCCAAAAACACAGTTGCATGAGTTTCAACCAGTAGAATCAGTGCTGCCGCTACTATCAATTTATCTGCAACGGGATCAAGAAATGCACCAAATTTCGTTGTCTGTTGCAATTTTCTGGCTAAATAGCCATCGATGAAATCAGTAATGCTTGCTATCGCAAAAATACTTGAGCAGGCCATATAACGCCAATCAAATGGCAAATAGAAAACCATTACAAAAACCGGAATCAGCAAAATCCGAATGAAGGTTAGTATGTTTGGAATAGTAAACAACAATGCTCGTCCCCTGACAAAATTACACCACTTTTAACTTGGTTGTTAGTTGCTTGCCACACCAACCCCACCAACTATAACAATTTCTTCACACGCTGGTGAATTATAATCCATGTAACACATTATAAAGAGATTCTGCCATCTTGTGGCTAATTCCTGGAATTTTTGTGATATCTTCAATGCTGGCAGCATTTAATTCACGCAAACCACCAAAATGATTAAGTAAAGCACGACGCCGTTTTGGTCCAATTCCTGGCATTGTATCCAAAATAGATTGTTTACGCAGTTTGCCTCGTTTTATGCGATGTGATTTTATCGCAAATCGATGAGCCTCATCACGAATCCATTGTAACAAATGCAGCGCCTTATCATCTGGAGACAACACAATTTCAGCTTTCTCTTTACCGACAAACAACCGTTCAAGTCCAGCTTTACGCGTTGGGCCTTTGGCAATAGCAATCACCATCAACTCATTGAGCTCTAATTCTTCACAAACAGCTAAAGCCTGCGTCAATTGTCCCAAGCCTCCATCTATGACGAGCAAATCTGGCAAAATCTGTTTGGCTTGCTGCACACGAGTATAACGTCGTTTGACAGCTTGTCTAATGGCAGCATAATCATCACCTGGCGTTATTTCAGTAATGTTAAACTGTCGATAAGATTTTTTCTCCGGACCGGAATCAGAAAATACCACACAAGAGGCAACGGGATGCTCTCCTTGAGTATGACTGATATCAAAACATTCGATACGTGATGGCACCATAGGCAAACTAAGTGCTTTTCTCAAGGCATCGCGTTTTTTAAAAAGCTCTTCTGGATGCAAGCTGCTGTGGTTTAAAGCTGTTTGTAAATTGACATTAGCTAAATCAAGCCATTGAGCCCGTACACCGCGTACTTGATGCAGCAAATGGATTTTCGACGCATGATATTGTTTAATAGCTGCACATAAATTTATTTTATCGTCTATTTCTACATTAGTAATAATTGCGTTAGGTAATCCAAACTGCAGCGGTTGATCTAGATAATACTGGGCGATAAAGCTTGCCAAAATATCTGCTGCACTCAATTCTAATGCTAATTTTGGATAATACGATTGCTTGCCTAAAAGCTTACCTTGTCGAAACCACAGTATTTGCACGACAGCAACACCGTGAGAAACCCCACAAACCAACACATCAGCATCATCGTTACCACTATCAACACCTTGTTGTGCTTGCAATTGCTTCAAACTCATCCATTGATCACGAAGATTTGCCGCTGCTTCATATTGAGTCGCTTTTGATTTCTCATGCATTTCTTTTTCAAGAACGTCAATGACCATTTTACTTTTCCCTGCTAAAAATAAACGTGCATGATCTAAGTCGCGTTGATAATTTTGTTGGTTAATTAACCCAACGCAAGGTGCACTGCAACGATTAATTTGATGCTGCAGGCAAGGTCGATTTCGATGGGCAAAAAAACCATCTTCACAGGTTCTCAATTTAAAAATAGTTTGCAAGGTATTTAAACTACTTCGAACAGCATGGGCATTTGCATAGGGACCATAATACTCACCCGTTTTCTTTAGCTTTACTGATGTTGTTTGCTTTGACTTGGTCATGCGCACTGGGTTTTTACGGCGGCTGGTAATTTGTGGATACTCCGCATGAGCCGAGATGTAGATATACGGGTAAGATTTATCATCACGCAATAAAATATTAAATCGCGGCAATAATGTTTTTATCGTTGTTTGTTCCAACAGCAATGCTTCTAGCTCATTGCGTGTTACAGTAATTTCAATAGATTTTGTTAACTCCATCAATTTTCGCGTTTTTGGCGCAACATCTTTGCGAAAATAACTACTAAGTCGTTTTTGCAAATCGACCGCTTTTCCAACATATAAAACCACATCATCAACAGCATGCATCAAATAAATGCCTGGCTGATGAGGAATATTAGTCAGTATCTGAGAAGAATCTTGGGCAATGACAAATTTCATAGCCTGATTCTGGCAAATTGTTACCACTATTGGCAAGTAATAAAAATATATCCGTTGATAAGCATTCTGCTTATCTCAGTAAATCTTGTGACAAAAACTTTTGAAGGACAATCATAATTTTGATGGTGCGTAAACCTACGGTGCTTTGTCGCTTCGCAATAAAAAGGTTAAGCATTCTGATATTTGCTTATCATTATGCGCAATATTCATTTCACGTAAACAAAAGATAACAACTATCAATAGATAGTTTCATACAGCAATTTCATATTCATACTAAAAACTTAACTTTTTCATTCTAATTTTTTAAACGCTTCGAACAAAACCAAACCGGCTGGATTCAATCAAACCTAAAAGCTCCAAACGAGTTAACACACCAAGCAGAACATTCGTTGAAAGATTTGTTATTGCTAGTAAATCTTCTTGATTAACAGGGTCGTAAGTTACACTGCTAAAGACCTCTGTTTCCACTGTTGTCAAACTGTGCTGGAAGGTAACCATCGACGTCTCAGTCTGCTTTTCTGGTTTACTATTTTTTGAAACTAAGTGTCTAAATTCCTCCAAAACATCTTCGATTGTCTCCACTAGTTTTGCACCCTGCTTGATTAGCGCATGACAACCTTTGCTATTAGGGCTGTGAATTGATCCAGGAACTGCAAACACTTCTCGTCCCTGATCAGCAGCTAATTTTGCAGTAACTAATGACCCACTACGCAAATTAGCTTCGACAACAATCACACCCAAACTTAACCCACTAATGAGACGGTTTCGTCGTGGAAAATGAAATGGCTTCGGCGGTGTTCCCAACCAAAAATCAGAAACAATGGCACCATTTTTTTCCACTATTTCATCAGCAAGCACTTGGTGCGACTTTGGATAAATGAGATCAGCACCTGTTCCCAAAACAGCAATAGTACTGCCAGCGTGGTTCAATGCACCTCGATGACTCGCAGCATCAATCCCATAGGCTAAACCACTCGTCACCGTAAGCTGATATTGACTTAAAATATTTGCAAAACGATAAGCAATATCTTTCCCCAAAGGGGTCGATGATCGGCTACCAACCATTGCTAATTGAACAGAATTAAGTTTATTAATTTGGCCACGAACAAATAATATTTCTGGTGGATCTGCAATATCAAACAACTGAGTTGGGTATGATGGATCACCCATAAAGATAATATGATTTTCAGATTGGTTTAGCCAATCTGAAAGTAACTGTAATTGCTGTTGAGCAGATACTGATGGACAATCATACGCATTACAAATTTGACTAAACTGATGTTCAGTGAGACCAAATCTTTGTATTTTCTCCGCATCAAAAGCACAAAATTTTTCCCATGAATTAATCGATTGAAAAATATGTGCAATGATTTTCCGGTTAGTTTTAAGTGTCTTCAGTGCTAACCAAAATTTGGCAAACGAAAGATATCCAGCACTCGATTTAGTCGTCGACATTTAGATAATTGTATAAATAATTTTAATATCTATAGCATTAACTAAAAGTTCCGACCACACAAGTAGACATCTGCTACAAAGGCTGTCGGATTTCATCCATAATTGCTAGCGGACGATTTGCCTTGGTAACCAAGCCATAACTTAACTTTTCAAATGTTTTAAAAATGACTAATTGGCCAGCCATCACTGTTGGTAGCGTAATCAATTCGTGGGTAACGGGATCTTCCGCATGACCACCTTTTTTATGAATGGCAAAGATATTTCCCAAACTCACTCCTTCACGAGTTCCACGATTAATAACCACAACATTAAATTGACCAACCTCGGTCACACCATCTAGCACCGCAATGATTTGCCCTTCAGTAACTGTTGGGTAATTGGGCTGGAAAATAGGCAAAGCATCTTGTGGTGACATTGCAAATATACGATCACCTATTCGAACTTCTTGATTGCTTTTCTTCACTTGAATAGTAGCTACATTGTCCATCTGGCTTAAAAGATAGCTTTCGCCGACAACCATAGCCTCAAACCCAAGTATTTCATTACTTTGAGGGTCAACATAACTTTCCCC
>JAUIKI010000107.1 GCA_030430875.1 Gammaproteobacteria bacterium
AACAGCTTGATGAGAAAAACCAAATTCTGTTTCAAAATAACCATAGGCATTATGGTACACAATATAAGATGGTTGTTTAATTTTTGCTAATTTATTTACAATTTGCGCATCAATTAGTGTAATTTTATCTGAAAAAGATTTAAAGTTTTGTCGATAATGGGTGGAATTACTTGGATCTTCTGCACACAAAATATCTAAAATCACTTTAGCAATGGCCAACCCACCTTTTGGTGATAGCCAAACGTGTGGATCTCGATTTAATTCACTATCGTGACCATGATGCTGCGAAGAAAGAGGTTGTAAAGGAAACTCAATAGCATCTAATACGGCGATTGATCGATGCTTTTCAGGTAAATGGTCCACCAATTTTATCAAAAATGATTCCAATTCAGGACCCATCCAAATCACTATATTGGCATTCATTAAACGTTTTCGGGTAGATGGACGTAGTTGATAAGTATGTGGTGATTGATTTTCCGGCACAATCACGTCAATATTCACCACGTCTTGAGTTAATGCTTGGGCAATTAATTGTAATGGCTTGATACTTGCCACAATTACGAATGGTTTTTTCTCTGTAGCTACTGAAAAACCAGGCAAAAACCAGGCAATTGATATGAAAATAATGATTGTTTTTAACATATTGATCATCCATATAAACATAAGCTAGGAAATATAACATAGATCTTCGCATTTATTATGAAAAGCCATCAAGCGTTAATCACCTTAGATAAAGTTAGCCTGAGCTTTAAACAAACTCGCGCATTAAATAAGGTTGATTTATCTATTTATCCAAATCAAATTCTGACATGTATTGGCCCTAATGGATCAGGAAAAACATCACTTGCACGTCTTATTCTTGGTTTAGAAAAACCAACCTCGGGGAAAATCGTACGCAAGCCTTTTACTATTGGTTATATGCCACAAAAACTGCACATTGACCCAACATTACCTCTTCGTGTTGAGGATTTTTTATCCATAGGTCTTGGTCCTGGAGAAAAGCTAAAAAACCAGGTTTCATCACCTATTTTTTTACTCATTGGAATTAATCATTTGTTTCAACAATCTATTCACACACTTTCTGGAGGTGAATTTCAACGCGTTTTACTTGCACGAGCATTATTACGAAAACCAACTCTTTTAGTGCTTGATGAGCCTGTGCAAGGCGTTGATGTCAATGGTCAAATTGAGCTATACCAATTAATCACGCAGATTCAACAAGAAATTCATTGTGCTATTTTTATGATTTCACATGATTTACACATTGTAATGGCAGCTACCCACGACGTTATTTGTTTAAATCATCATGTATGCTGCTCAGGACACCCAGATTTAATCAAAAAACACCCTGAGTTTCTCGCTTTATTTGGCGCTGAGGCAGCAAAATATTTGGCCATTTATGCTCATGATTCCGAGCATAATCACACTCACGACTAACTCTAGAAAAAAGATGACAGATTTTTTATTATTAACAACATTAGCAGGACTGGGTGTTGCTATCGTAGCCGGGCCATTAGGAACCTTTGTTGTTTGGCGTCGAATGGCATATTTTGGAGACGCATTAGCTCATGGAGCGTTTCTTGGTATCTCAATGGGGGTAATGCTTGCTATCCATCCAACCATTGCCGTCATGGTGGTTTGCAGCGCTTTTGCCATTATATTAGTCGGATTGCAAAAACAACGTTTATTAGCATCTGATACTTTATTAGGCATTCTTGCTCATTTTTCACTGGCCATTGGCTTGCTAAGCATTAGCTTACAGCCACCTTCATCCGTTGACTTAATGAGTTTAATCCTTGGTGATCTGCTGACAGTAATTCCAAGTGATCTGATGTGGATTGGTATCATTGACATTATTGTTATCGCTATTTTGATCATTTATTGGCGTAAATTTTTAGCAATCACCATTCATGAAGAATTGGCTAAAGTTGAAGGGCTAGCCGTTACTCAAATTCGCTTGTTACTGATGGTTTTAATTGCTTTGGTAATAGCCATTGCGCTAAAAATTGTTGGTGTATTATTGATTACTGCATTACTCATCATTCCAGCGGCAACGGCCCGGCCATTTAGTAAAACACCACTGCAAATGGCAGTCTTTGCAGGATTCATCAGTTGTTTAAGCGTTTGTGTTGGACTTTTAGTCTCATATCATTACGATCTTCCGCTCGGACCAACCATTGTGGTGAGTAATGGTTGTTTATTTTTAATCAGTCAATTAATACCGAAGCGATTTGACTAAACACCTCTATTTTTTAAAATGTAACGACATGCTTTCATCATGATAAAAATGCGGATATTTAGTGTAGCACCAATGATTCGAATTTCAGCAGGGATTTTATTTATTATAAATTCTGTAGCTTCTATAAGTGTTGCTAGTACAATACAAGTCTCAACGCCGAATGACCCATCAATAAATTTAGTTACGGCCTACCCGCTCTGTCTGCTTGACAAAAAAATTGGAGATTGCTCACTTCGAGCAGCAATTCAGATTGCTAATTTTCTACCAGGAGAAGACACGATTCAACTGCCCTATGCTGAATACAAACTAACTCAAATTGGAACAAATGAAAATAATAATCACCATGGCGATCTTGATATACTAGATGACTTAGTCATTCAAGGAATAGACAAAAATCAGAGCATCATTGATGGCAACCATATTGATCGTATTTTTCACCTACAAAAAGGTAGTTTAACACTACAAAATTTAACGCTAAAAAATGGCAATCTTGCTAATGCTGATCCTTTTTTTCAGCAAGGCACTGAAATTCTCAATACCATAGAACAACTCACACCCAAGAAGAAATTTCTGCCAACAAACAATCAGTTGACCTTGCTTAATACAACTATTATAGGTAGCGAGATTTCTATTTATAATCGGGTAAATGCTAGTAAAAACTCAGCGGATTTAATTATAAAAAATTCAACTATTCATGCAGGTATTTATTATATAGGTGAAGGTGAATTTTCCGTTAGCAAAACACATATTAGTGGAAAAAATGCCAGAATTTATGCGAATGCAGCAAATTTTGTGCTTGAGGATTCATTGATTGAAAAGTCATCTCGCCCTGTTGAATTCCACTGTGCAAAAGCAAATAGTCAATTTTTAGTTAACAAAACAACCATCCAAAAAAATAATAGCCACCGAATTTATAATACATTGCATGGTGCTGTCACAATTTATTGCGATCATGCTCAATTAAAAGGTGAAATTAATCACTCTTCTTTTCTCGACAATGAACTTAGCAGTCTCGCAATAAGAAACCAAGCAAAACCATTTCAGGGTAATCATGTTATCTCAATAAATGATACGACAATAGACGGCACATATTACAAACGGTCAGATCAAATTCCTATCACCGGCATTCGAGCATTTGATGCTTATGATCAAACCACAATGCAGATCAAAAACTCTACCATATCAAATACATTATCTAGACAAGGTCAAATAAATGCAATTGCATTTAGAAACATATCATTACAGGTTATAAACAGCACAATTAGCAGCAATCGCGGCGGATATTCTTCAATAATGATTAAACGAGAACCGCCTTATAAAAGTTTTGCAATTCTAAACTCGGGAGGTTCTTTAGAACTTATCCACTCAACCATCACAGGTAATGATACTGAGTCTGCAATATATCTGGAAGAGAATGGCAATGTTGCCATAAAAAATAGCATCATTTCCAAACAAATTTCAGGAGCTGGTTGTGAGGCAGAATATGAGATAACACGAAACACCCTGTCTAGAGGAGGCAATCTTCTTGAAGATTGTTTGACTGAAAATGTTGGTGCTGATTTAATTGATATTGATCCAAAACTAGGCCCACTACAAAACAATGGTGGAGCAACTAAAACCCATGCTTTGCTACCAAATAGTCCTGCTATCAATGCTGGTATTAAATTAATTAACATTGACACTGATCAGCGTGGAATAGCCAGACCACAAGGAGCAGGTGTCGATATTGGAGCATTTGAAGTCAAGCTCGATTCAATTGACAAATAGCAAATTTTGAAGCGTTGACGCATATACCTAATAAGGAATGCCAAAACGTCGGTAGATGAATCCAAGTAACCAAGCAGGCCCAATCAACAGAAACTGTACGTCTTCAAAAAAAGATGGTTTTTTACCTTCAATTTCATGACCAACAAACTGAAAGATCCAAGCGACAACAAAAACGATTAAAGCCATTACCCACACTGATGTTAAATTCAGTGTTTCATACCAAGCTAAAAAACCGATCACCAAACTTGAATATAACAACATGCCTACTGCCAATGCAGGAGATAATCGAAGATAAAATAGCAATCCTGCAAGAACTACCAAAGTTCCCCAGTTTAAATAAGGAATCGTCGAAAAAAAACTAGGCGTTGGGATATTCCACAAGACTCCAACAACTGACATAACAATAGCGGGAACACAAATCCAGTGGATCAATTTATTTATTGGATTTTTATGACTAACGCCGTAGGCTTCAAACCATTGATCTGCAGTTTTTTTCATCATATTACCCTCGTTTTTCTGTCAAATATCTAAATTTTCGATACACTTAATGACAAAATTAATATTTAAAATGATGATGACCATGAAAAAATTCACCACTTTTAAAGATTTTTATCCATTCTATCTAGAAGAGCATCGCAACTCGACAAGTCGTCGTCTGCATTTTTTTGGAACACTCATGGTGATTTTGACCATGGTTATCATAATTGTTACCCAAAATTGGGTATATTTATTCCTGGTCCCTATTTTAGGTTACGGTTTTGCATGGGTTGGTCATTTCTTTTTTGAGAAAAACAAACCTGCAACATTTCAATATCCTCTTTATAGTCTAGCTGGTGATTTTGTTATGTTTAAAGACATCTTAGCTCGAAAAATCCCTTGGTAACGGGAAAGCCCTCTAATGTGCTTCTTCCCAATTATCACCCACACCAACACTCACCACCAAAGGCACGGCTAAATTAGCTGCATTCATCATAAAATGTCTTACTTTGGTTTGCACAGCATCAATGGATTTTTCAGCAACCTCGAAAACCAATTCATCATGAACTTGCATAATCATAGCAATATCTAAATCTGTATTGATAATCCAAGCATCCATATCAATCATTGCTTTTTTAATGATATCAGCTGCTGTTCCTTGCATAGGGGCATTGATTGCAGTTCGTTCTGCGGCTTGTTGACGCATGCGATTGGGTGAGTTAATTTCTGGCAAATATAGCCTGCGTCCCATAATTGTCTCTACATAGCCATGTTGCTTTGCTTTTGCACGTGTGTTTTCCATATACTCCAAAACACCTGGATAACGATTAAAATAAGTATCAATATAATGCTTTGCATCTTGCCTTGAAATACTCAGTTGTTTTGCTAAACCAAATGCTGACATCCCATAAATTAAACCAAAATTAATTGCTTTGGCTCTGCGGCGCTGTTCATCAGTGACTGATTCGATTGCAACACCAAATACTTCAGCTGCTGTTGCTTGGTGAATATCTTTGTTGTGTGCAAACGCGTCCAGTAAGCCCTTGTCTTGAGAAAGATGCGCCATAATTCGCAATTCAATTTGCGAGTAATCTGCTGCAAGCAGTTTATAACCTTTTGGAGCAATAAACGCATGGCGAATTTTCCGCCCTTCTGCCGTACGGATTGGAATATTTTGTAAATTTGGATCTGATGATGAAAGTCTGCCAGTTGCAGTCACTGCTTGATGATAAGAGGTATGAATACGTCCAGTTTTTGGATGGACAAGTTGTGGTAATTTATCAGTATAAGTGGATTTTAATTTACTAAGACTACGGTAGGTTAAAATTAACTT
>JAUIKI010000108.1 GCA_030430875.1 Gammaproteobacteria bacterium
GCCATCGACTTCATTAATGATGCGATTGGATATTTTAAATAGAATATCATACGGAATTTCACTGCATTTTGCGGTCATGAAATCAATGGTTTCTACGACACGAATAGCAATTACGTAGTCATATTTTCTTGCATCCCCCATCACGCCGACAGATTTCACCGGGAGAAACACAGCAAAGGCTTGACTGGTTTTATGATAGAGCTCAGCGTTGTGTAATTCTTCCAATAAGATAGCATCAGCTTGTCGAAGTAAGTCAGCATATTTTGCTTTAACTTTGCCTAAAATCCTAACACCCAATCCTGGACCTGGGAAAGGGTGGCGATAGATCATGTCATATGGTAAGCCTAATTCAAGTCCCATTGCTCGAACTTCATCTTTGAAAAGTTCACGTAAAGGTTCTAATAATTTAAAGGGCAAATCATCTGGTAGTCCACCGACATTGTGATGAGATTTAATTACATGGGCTTTGCCATATTTTGTTGCAGCGGATTCAACAACATCGGGATAGATAGTGCCTTGAGCAAACCAGGTGATATTAGACAACTTTTTAGCTTCTTCATTGAATACGTCAATAAATATACCGCCAATAATTTTGCGTTTTTCTTCAGGGTCAGTAATGTTTTGCAGCGCATCAAGAAATTGGACGCTCGCATCAACATGAATAACACGGATGCCCATATTGTCAGCAAATGTTTGCATTACTTGTTGGGCTTCATTGAGTCTAAGTAAGCCGTTGTCGACGAACACACAAATAAGTTGATCGCCGATTGCTTCATGCAACAATGCTGCGACAACAGATGAATCAACCCCACCTGATAATCCTAGTAAAACGTCATCTTTGCCAATAGTTTGTCGTAAAGATGTAATAGCATCATGAATGATATTTGTAGTGGTCCATTCTGAGGGACACTGACAAATTTTACTGACAAATCGATCAATAATTCGTTTTCCTTGATGGGTGTGGGTGACTTCTGGATGAAACTGCAGCCCATAAATTTGTTTTGTTGGATGAAACATTGCTGCAATAGGTGCGCTGTCGGTTGTTGCCGATAACACAAAGCCTTCAGGTAGTTCCACTACTTTATCACCGTGACTCATCCAAACATCCAGCAGGGCATTGTTGTCATTTAGACGGTCTTCAATGCCTTTGAGTAAGGTGCAATTTTGCAAGTTGGTTACTTCAGCAAGACCAAATTCACGCTTCTGCGATGAGCCTACTTTGCCGCCGAGTTGAGCAGTGATGGTCTGCATGCCATAACAAATCCCAAGAATGGGGATATCAAGTGCAAAAATATCATCAGTAACTTTTGGTGCAAGGTTGGTAGTAACGGTTTCCGGTCCGCCTGATAGGATGATTCCTTTCGGTTTAAAATCGTTTATGGCGTTGATATCCACGTCGAATGGGTAGATTTCACAGTAAACGCCGTTTTCACGAACTCTGCGTGCAATTAATTGGCAGTATTGTGAGCCAAAATCAATGATTAAAATTTTGTCGGAGTGAATATTTGTTGTCATTGAATTATGGCCGTGTTTGGTGAGGTGAATCAGGCGAATTAGCTGGTTATTTATCAGCTAATTCGGTAGTTTGGTGCTTCTTTGGTGATGCTGACATCATGAACATGGCTTTCTCTAACTCCTGCCGCTGTGATTCGGACAAATTTAGCGTTTTTTTGCATGCTATGAATGTTAGTGTTGCCAGTATAGCCCATGCTTGATCGCAGACCTCCTAGCAATTGATGCACAATGGTTGAAAGAGGTCCTTTGTATGGCACTCGACCTTCGATACCTTCAGGCACTAATTTTTCTACGCCAGCATTAACATCTTGGAAATAGCGATCGCTTGAGCCTTGTGATTGTGACATGGCTCCCATTGATCCCATCCCTCTATAGGATTTATAAGATCGCCCCTGATAAAGTTCAACATCTCCTGGTGCCTCTTCAGTGCCTGCGAAAAGTCCACCAATCATGACTGCACTCGCTCCAGCTGCAATAGCTTTGGCTACATCGCCTGAAAAACGTACACCGCCATCCGCAATAATTGGAATATCCGTATCATGCAATGCATTTGCAACATCAAAAATGGCACTAATTTGTGGGACGCCGATGCCAGCAATAATTCGAGTTGTGCAGATTGAACCTGGACCAATACCCAGTTTGACAGCATCAGCACCTGCATCGACTAATGCTTTTGCAGCATCGCCTGTTGCAATGTTACCGCCGATTAATGACAGATTTGGGAATCGTTGTTTGACCCAGCGAATTCGGTCTAATACTCCTTTAGAATGACCATGTGCTGTGTCTATGACGATGACATCAACGCCTGATTCGGCGAGCGCAGCAATACGAGCCTCATTTTCTGGACTTGTTCCAGCTGCCGCACCAACGCGTAGGCGACCTCTGTCATCCTTGCATGCATTGGGAAATGTTTTGGATTTCATGATGTCTTTAACGGTGACAATGCCTCTTAGTTGGAAGTCTTCATTAATCACCAAGACTTTCTCGATGCGATGTTTGTGCAGCAATGATTGCACAGTTTCTTTATTGGTGCCTTCAGTGACTGTCACTAAGCGTTCTTTGGGAGTCATTACACTTGAAACAGGTGTTTCCATGTTTGGTTCAAAACGGACATCACGTGCTGTGACGATCCCAACTAACTGTTCACCTTTGACCACAGGAACTCCTGAAATATTGTGCCTGTTGGTTAGTTTGATTAAATCATGAACCGATGTTTCTGGTGTGACGGTGATGGGATCTTGGACCACGCCACTTTCATATTTTTTCACCATTCGCACTTGATTGATCTGGTTTTCAACCGACATATTTTTGTGGATGATGCCAATGCCGCCTTCTTGGGCAAGCGCGATGGCTAGTCGTCCTTCTGTGACGGTGTCCATTGCAGCTGATATCAGTGGAATGTTTAGTTTGATGTTGGCAGTAAGCTTAGTCGTGAGGTCTACATTGCGTGGTAATATTTCAGAATAGGCTGGAACGAGCAAAACATCATCAAATGTAAGGGCTTCAGGTAACAGTTTTTGCATGTTGAAAATACCTTTTTACAAAACGCTATTATAAAAGGAACCGCAATTGAGGTAAACTCATTCCTTTATTGTAAAGGTCTCTTTAAGAGTATTCTCAGACATAACCACAAGAAATTTCACCATGTTGGATCAAACAATCGATCAATCTGTTACCGAACGCGTTTTTTCGGTTACCGAACTCAATGGGCTGGTTAAGGAAATTTTGGAAGGAAGCCTTGCCAGCATTTTCATTGAAGGCGAGATCTCCAATTGGATGTGTTCAGCTTATGGGCATTGGTATTTCACCTTGAAAGATGCAAAAGCACAAATTCGTTGTGCTATGTTTCGCCATCGAAACCAACGATTAGGGTTTAAGCCTGAAAATGGCCAACAGGTGTTGCTGAAGGTGACAGTGAGTCTTTATGAGCCGCGAGGTGATTATCAACTTATGGTTGATTCCATGGAATTATCAGGTGATGGAGCCTTGCAGCGTCGTTTTGAGCAATTGAAACAAAAACTTCACGCAGATGGTTTGTTTGATGCAAGCCATAAACAAACCTTGCCAGCGATGCCTAAAGCCATTGGCGTGGTGACTTCTCCAACGGGTGCTGCCATTCGAGATATTTTAAACATCTTACAACGTCGATTTCCGTTGCTGCCAATTTTTCTGTATCCGACTAGCGTGCAAGGTGATGCTGCCCCAGGCGAAATTGCCAGGGCAATTGAGTTTGCCAATCGTGATGGTCGTTGTGATGTGTTGATTGTTGGCAGAGGTGGTGGATCAATCGAAGATTTATGGGCTTTCAATGAAGAAATTGTCGCCAGAAGCATTTTTGCGAGTAACATCCCAATTATTAGTGCGGTTGGCCATGAAATTGACATAACTATCAGTGATTTTGTGGCTGATTTGCGTGCACCAACACCTTCTGCAGCAGCGGAGTTAGTGAGTCCCGACCAAGTTGATTTGTTGCAAATGCTGGAAGCATCACAGCGATCTCTGGCAAGATTGATCCAACAAATTACACATCAAACTCGACAACAGTTGAATTGGTTGGCAAAACAATTATCGAGTCCCCTGCAGTCAGTACAGAGTAATATGCAGCGTGTTGATGACTGGTCTAGACAAATGTTGAGAATGTGGCAACAAATGGTGCAACAACGCCATCAACAAATGACTCATTTGCAGCATCGAATTCACCAACAACACCCACGTGTCGTGTTGGATAAAATGCGTGAGCAGCTAGATCAAGCTCAACAAAAGCTGACATTTGTCATGCAAAAGCAGTTTCAACAGGCCGAACAACAACTGCAGTTGATGGCAAAATCTTTGGAGACAACCAGCCCACTTGCTACACTTTCTCGAGGTTATGCGATAGCGACCAAAACAAGTGCTGCCTCAACAAAAAAACACCAAGTTGTGGATGATATTTCCAAGCTAAAAATGGGTGATAAAGTCAATGTTCGGGTAAAAAATGGTGAGTTTCAAGCCATTGTCAGCAAAATTTCTTAGAAAAAAATGTTGTATATAGGTGCTTTTTAAGCACTAAAATCTTTTTAAATCCAGACGATAGTTTCTTTTGATAAGTAGATAACTAAATGAAATAAAAAGGATTCTTTGTAATTTTACGTTTGGTTTTTTCAACGCCAGCGAAGCCGCGGAGCTTTTTTTGATGGCATTTGGTCGACAACCTATTGACGAATCAACTAAGCTTGGGTTAATGTGATAAGAGCCATAATAATGATAATGCAGAGGTCATGAATGAAAGTGCATCCATTGATTCAGTCTAATTTACGTTTTATTTCCACGTTTCTCGTTCTATTTCCCATTGCGTTTTCCGCAGAAGCCAGGCTCGAAGCCATGCACGACAAAGATTTGTCTGCTGTAGTGGGGCAGTCAATGTTTGAGTTGAGTCAGCATAATTACTCTGGTCCAGGGAATAATCAATTTACTGCAGAGCGCATGACTTTCAAAGGACGATTGGGTCTTAATAGTAATGTTTCGCAGTCGAGATTAGGTGGCTACGAACACACGCCAAATCCTAGCGATCAACTTGCTTGCAAGAATGGATTAGCTGGTTGCGACTACATTGAGCCAGCACCCTATACCTATGGGTGTTATTTTGATAAATGTACTGCAGGTGGAGCCGGTTTTTTTCTGGGTGATAATAAGCCGTTTGGTTATGATCTTGATATTGGTAACATGAGCCTTGGTTACACCGATAAAAATAACAAGCTTCATTACCTCACGCTGACAAACCCCTATTTTGAGATGATTTTTAAAGGTGATGGAGCAAATAAGGAATTCGTAGGGATGAGAATGGGGGTCGGGGCAGAAGATGAAGGTGGTCGCGTTGATGGGTATATGGACATGAATGGTTCAGTCGAAATGCTTTCAGGCCAATTCATGGCCAATCTTTCAGGTGGGGCCTTAGTTAACTTTAATGCCTATGCAAAAAATTCGCCAATGAGGATGAGAAATTACCTAACTAATCTAGCTATACCCAAGATTTTACAGTACGCGCTCATGGGTGAAGGGTTTGGCTCAATTGAAGGGGTTGAATACAAGAACGTTGCAAACCTTTATCTTTCATTTCAGACTCACACGATCAATTATCCTGGAAAGGCGAAACATATAGCACCGGCACCCCCAGGATTTTGGTTTTATGCAAGTCAAAAGGAAGCAGCAAATAGCTCCGTTAACTTTGATATTATTAATAAGTATGATAAATATTGACTATTTTTTCAAACTACGAATTTTCATAAATTTTTTT
>JAUIKI010000109.1 GCA_030430875.1 Gammaproteobacteria bacterium
CTTAATGGTAAGTACGCCCATACTTGTACTCATTATTTCTGCCGTTATTTTAACACTGGTCGTGATGCCAATAGTTTTTTATCTTTGGAAGAAGCAGGCTTATCAAAAAAACATATGATCATTGCAGTCAATGTCAATGCTCTTAATTTGCATGTTTTCTTTGTTTAGACTAGGGGGATATATGGAACATAATGACAATCATTGTCATGACAGTTCAGCAAAACGGTTTGACTATTTGCTATGGAGTTCGATTACTGCAGTTACAATTCTCTATCTGATTCATTGGTTATTACCACATATAGGTGAACACATAAAGTGGTATGTCATTTTATCCTCTTCAGTGTTTGAATTGATGAATACTATTTGGTGGGGTATTTTAGTTGGTATTATTATGGTGGGTGTGCTTTCCAAGATACCGCGAGAGTTTGTGATTTCAGCGTTAGGAAGTAATGCAGGAATTTCAGGTATCGTTCGGGCTACATTGGCTGGCGTACTGCTTGATCTTTGTAGTCATGGTGTTTTAATGGTAGGTGCAAAGTTATATGAGAGAGGTGTTAATATTGGGCAAATTATGGCATTTCTAATTGCCAGTCCATGGAACTCTTTTTCATTAACGTTAGTTTTATTTGCGTTAATAGGTTTACCCTGGACATTAGCTTTTGTTTTACTTTCAATGTTAATTGCTATTATTGTCGGTCTTATTTTCGATAGGTTGGTTAAGCATGGAGTGCTGCCATCTAACCCACAAAAAATTCAATTACCAGAAAATTTTAAATTTTGGTTTGAAGCAAAAAAATCATTGCGAAGAAACCATTATGGCCATGAATTATTTTACGGTATCTTCCATGATGGTTTGATTGAATCACGTATGGTGATTCGCTGGATATTATTTGGTGTTTTATTAGCAGGCCTTATTCGTGCATTCCTATCTCCAGATCAATTTCAAACATTTTTTGGCCCTACATTAGCAGGTTTAGGGCTAACGGTACTAGTTGCGACCATCATTGAAGTGTGTTCTGAAGGTTCAACACCCATTGCAGCAGACATACTTACACGAGCTAAAGCTCCTGGTAATAGTTTTGCATTTTTAATGACAGGTGTTTCAACTGATTACACAGAAATCATGGTACTTAAAGATGCAACTAGATCATGGAAGATTGCATTATTTTTACCACTAATTACTGTGCCGCAGGTCATATTTATCGCTTGGTTGATGAATGTTGTCTCTTAAAATGAATTATGTTTTATGTGGTGGCTGTAGAGATTCTTAATCTGTGTTCAAGTTTGCTTGATATTGATATTTTGAAATAAGTTTCTTTGGCATGAGCAACAAAATACTTCGCAAAAAGATCGCTATGCAAGTATGCGGTTGTTATGGTCGATGTGTAGAAAATACGCCGCTTGCTACTGAGAGTTAAATAGAAAAAATATCGGTCTACACGTCCATCAGTTGTGAAGCGATTGCAATTTTCAAAGAATAATAACTAATTCTCTGTTGCTTCACATTAAACGTTTCAATCAAAGTCACCTAAGATTTTTTGAAGGCGCCGTTTTTCTAAGAGCTCTTCAATCTGACGCCGTTTCGACAAAGTGTGTTTTTCGATATTTTCTTCTATAATTTCTTGGTCATCAGGTGATCCCATTAGCATGTCGTCAAGATCATCAAAGTCACTACTACTAGAGTTTTTTAACGATTTTGTATCCATAAGTATAAACCTCATCGATAGACAAATTTTTTAAGTTGCTCACTTCCATTATAGCTCTAATTTGTATAGCTGTTTTTATACGATGTGTTGATTCTGCAACAAGTTTAAGAAGAATATGTGAATTTATAACATATCGAAACCTTTGCAAACCACAATGAAAATATAGCATGTTTTTCTAGCCACTAGGTATGGTTTAGTTGTAATTAATAATCCAGAGCTGAGAATGTGTTATGAATATTGCAATTAAGTTTTGTCTATTACTTATTTAATCTGCTTTGATGAAATGGGGAGGGGATAAATAAAAAGAGCACCTTGTGGGTGCTCGATTGGAAATGCCTTACAACAATCCTTGTTGTTTTATGATAATTTTTTTTGACTTGTCAGTTATTATTGATTTTATTGCTGACTAACTCCCAACTTCTGTATCATTATTGTTATTGGTCTTTAATTTGCTTTTTATTTTTATTGTCACTTATAACAATGCAGATTCCGTGCCAACTTATTAAAACTCTTTTAAATCAATTATTTAGGTGTTTTTTGTGGGTTTGTTCAAGAAAGTAGTGCTTGTAAAGGTGGGGTAATGTAACATTGGTGTTTCAAATGGTAACAGCATGCCTGATTATTGTATCATCTAGGAAGCCTTATTCATTTTCATCAGACTTTTTTCGTGTGATACTGAGTCTTTGTCGTCGTTCCCATAAGGTTTTACGGCTTATACCTAGTTTTTGAGCCAGTTCTGTCTCAGTCATATGTTCTTGATTTTCCATAACAAATCGTAAAAAATAATCTTCCAGAGAAAGTTCTTCAGATGGGTCCGATAGTTTTTTGAGAGGTTTATCTGTTTGTCTAGATGTTTCATTCAGCTCAGGTTCTTTTCGGAACTCAATTGCGAGTGCTGGTGGCTCAATGCTGTCACCATCAGTTAGAATCACAGCACGCTCTATAGCATTTTCTAGTTCTCTTACATTTCCAGGCCAAGTGTAATATTTAATAGCCTTTAAGGTGTCTTCGGAAAGCGTTATTCTTGGCTTATTTAATTTTTCACAGGTGCGACTAAGTAAGGCTTTTGCCAGAACGACAATATCATCACCTCGGTCACGCAATGGTGGCATAGTAATTTCCATGACATGGAGGCGGTAGTATAAATCCTCACGAAATTTTCCTTGTTCTGTGAGCAATTTTAAATTTCGGTGTGTCGCTGCAATGAGTCTAATATCAACTTTTTTTGCTGTGGTTGAACCAATGCGACGTATTTCACCCTCTTGAATTACGCGGAGCAGTCGGCCTTGTGCTTCCATTGGTAACTCACCAATTTCATCTAAAAACAATGTGCCGCCATCTGCTGCTTCAACAAGCCCTTTGCGTGCGTTTGTTGCGCCTGTGAATGATCCCTTTTCGTGACCAAACAATTCTGATTCTATGAGTGTGTCCGGAATGGCGGCACAGTTTACTGAAATCATTGGGGCATCAGTGCGCAAACTTTGATCATGCAATGCTCTTGCAACTAGTTCTTTACCGGTACCTGATTCACCGCGCACTAGAACAGTTGTGCTTATGGGGGCAACCTTGGCAATACGACTTAATACTTCTTGCATTGCCTGGCAATTACCAATCATAGCATCTGTTGGGTAAAGTTTAGAAAGATCAGATTTTAATGCTGCAGTTTGTCTGGCTTGATTACGTTCTTTTAAAATCCGTTGGATGGAAATGAGCATTTCATCGTGATCAAACGGCTTGGCTATGTAGTCGACTGCTCCCATTTTCATTGACTCTACAGCTGATTTTAAGCTTGCGTAGCTTGTCATGATTAAAACGGGGATTTTGTCAGAATTTTGGATCAAATCAGTTCCCTGAGCACCAGGGAGCCGCAAGTCTGTAATGACTAGGTCGAAATCACTTAAGTCATATTTAGACGTTGCTTCTTGCACAGAGGTTGCTTCGCCAACTTGGTAGCTATGTTTTTCTAAAAGTCGTTTTAAGACTGAGCGGGTAACTGTTTCATCTTCGACGATCAGAATTCGATTCATAAGCTAAACCTACATCGTATTGATTGATCATTTAGATTTGATTTTTCAGGTCACGAAATCTAAACGCAGAATTGATAGGCCTTTTTTATTATAGAAACGTTTACTTAGCTGCGAATATGTTTCTCTTTGATTTCGTCTAAGGTTTTACAGTCAATGCAAAGAGTTGCAGTTGGTCTTGCTTCAAGGCGTCTGATGCCAACTTCAACACCGCAAGAGTCACAATAGCCATAGTCGCCTTGTTCTATTCGTTCTAGTGTTTCTTCGATTTTTTTGATAAGTTTGCGTTCACGATCACGAGATCGTAGTTCTAAAGCAAACTCTTCCTCCAGCGTTGCTCTATCATTAGGATCAGCAAAGTTATTTGCCTCTTCTTTCATGTGATTAACAGTTGAATCAGCTTTTTCCATTAGATTCATCCTCCAATGTCCAAGGATGACTTTGAAGTGTTCTTGCTGCTTCTCATTCATATATTTCTCACCTTTTTTTATCTTGTAAGGTGCAAAAGCAGTAAGGCCACTATTCTGATCAGCTTTTTTTGCCGTTTTGGTTGTTTTAGTGGCTGTAGTCGCGCGGGTCGTTGTTGATTTTGTCATAATTAAGAACTCTCACACAGGTTATAATAAAGTCTGTTGGATATATGTTAGCATAAATTTTTGGCCTGCATGGATTATTAACTATATTAGGCCATCTAAAAAAGATGGGAGAAGGTAACAAAAAATCCTTTGGCTGACTAGCATTTGTGTGAAGAAGCAAAAATCGCCGAACAAAAAATGTTCGCTTTAGATGATCAAGTGATTTTACGAATAACTTGTACGCCATCATCAATAGCTAGCAGTAAATTTTCAACGCGCTTATCTTTGGTGATTAAGCTGTTTAATTGAGCTAAAATCTTTCCACGATCAGTTTCTTGCTTAATTGCATCACCTGACCAAAGCATATTATCGATTACTATAATTCCTCCTGGTTTGAGCTTTTCCAGCACTTTTTGATAGTAAACGGGGTAGAGTTTTTTATCAGCATCGATATAAGCTAAGTCAAGTGGAGTAGAGACTTGTTCAAGCAATTGAATTGCACGAATTTGTTGGATTGAAATTTTGTAACCATGTGAGCTTTTAGCAAAAATTTGCTTGGCAAATTTAATTGCTTTTGGGTTGATTTCGCAAGTTATGACTCTGCCATTTGTTGGCAGTGCTTCAGCCATAGATAGGGCTGAGTAACCGGTAAACATACCAATGTCGGCTACGAATCTAGCTTGGCTAATATTGATTAATAGTTTTAATAATTGCGCAGTACATCGCCCGGAAATTTTTTCTGGGAACTCCATCGAGTTGAATGTTTTGCTGCGTAATTCTTCACATAAATCTGAGTCGGTTTGCGTGTTGGATTCAACGTAGAATTTAAGAGTTTGATCGGTTATATTTTGCATAAAAATAGAGAGGAGAGTTAAGGATTTAGTGAAAAAAACATCTGAGTTATATTTTTTGCATGCAAATGGTTTTCCGTCATCAGTGTACAGGAAATTTTTAGGTTATCTTTCAAGTCATTTTGCTGTGTCAAGTCATGAGATGTTAGGGCATCATTTACATTACTCAGTTGATGATAACTTAGAGAGTCTGACAAATGAAGTAATTGATAGCATTGAAGCGCAATATCAAATACCAATTTTGGCAGTTGGTCATTCTCTTGGTGGAACATTGTTCTATATGGCAGCAAAAAAACGCCCTGAACTTTTTGCTGGGATAGTTATGATGGATTCTTTGATTGTCAGTGGCTTGGAAGCAATGCTTTTTTCCTTGGCGAAATCTTTTAATATCTTTCATCGCTTTGGTCCTGCTGCCCTGTCTAAAGGGCGACGTTCAATATGGCCAGATCGGCAAGCTGCAATAGACTATTTTTCAGCTAAGAAATTATTTGCACATTTTGACGAATGTTGTTTGAATGATTATATTGATTATGGCATGGAAACCCTAGAATCAGGCGAAAAAAAATTGCGTTTTGATCCGGAAATTGAAGTTGCT
>JAUIKI010000110.1 GCA_030430875.1 Gammaproteobacteria bacterium
TGTATCAATACGACTGATACGAAGGGTTTTTTTTAAGATGTTGATAGCCTCTTGTCCATTAAAAGCTTCCATGTATTGAATATGCAGTTTTTTTAATAAATGTTGAATAAGTAGTTGGTTTGTTGGATTATCTTCCACAATTAAAATAATTTTATTGTCTGTATGCCTATGTTTGATCTGACTTGCATTTTGGCTATATGGCTTTTGCTGAGAAATAGCATTCATCAGTTGCTTTAACTTGTAAGAAGTCAGTGGCTTTTAAAGCTGATGATTTTTTGTCAAATGAATCAAACCAAGATAGGAAAGTGTTTCGCCATTAGGTAGTAAAATGATCTGATGGTGTGGGTTAAGGGCTAGTTTTTGACATTCCTTAAGTAGTGTTTTGATAAATAATTTTTCATTCTCAGTGTAATCAATAAAGATGATCTGTGAACTTAAATCTATTGTTTTATATTCATCTACTTTCTGATCTAAAGACAACGTTTTACAATTAAATCCGAGGGAGGCGAGTTGAGTTTTTAACAACTTTTTTAGAGACGATTGATCTGTAAATATCAATATGTTTTTGATTTCTAAAGGCTTCAGTTGATCATTTGTAATAATTTTTTTTAATTCTGATTGGTTGACTAAAGGAATGTCAATCTGAAAAATTGCGCTTTTGCCAATGCTGCTTTTTAAAGTAATTTTCCCATGCATTAATTCAATCAGCCCTTTAGTAATAGTGAGCCCCAGTCCTGTTCCACCAAATTGCCTTGTATCACCTGATTCTGCTTGATTAAAAGATTCAAACAATGAAGTAGCATTTGTTTGCTCAATTCCAAGTCCAGAATCTTGTAACATAAACTGAAGATTATCTTTGCCATTAGCTAGTGTGACACCAGCTTTCAAGATGATTTTGCCTTGCTGAGTGAATTTAAATGCATTATCTAGCAAGTGCTTAATGGCCTGACTAAGTCTGAGAGAATCTATTTCCACCAAATTTGGCATTACGTAGAGATTATTTTGAAATAATAGGTTTGTATGGTGTGAGGTTCAACATTAATGGGAAAAACAAAGTACTTGTTATCAATGATGCGGAATTTCGAGGGGTAGTTGATGCCAGAAATAATTTTTTGGTAATGGTTTGTATTGTTCGGCGAGTAAAACTCCACATGATTTAATAATCCATAATCAATCGAAATAAATAAAAATTGACGTTTAGCTGATGGATTGTAAATAGAAAATCGTAGCCATACAGGTGCGCGCTGAAAGCCAAAGTTTAAGGCAGACAAATCTGATGTGGTGAAATTCGGATGATTAGGATTGTCAATGAGGTCTTGTAGAATGATTTTGGCTGATTTATCTATCAAATAGTCGCCGTCTATTTGGTAGCGATGCTCTCCCTTCTCAAGTTGTAAAGGCTTTGCAGTGCCATGTGCTTTCGCTGTAAGCGATCCGCATATAGCCAACAGGCTAAGCATAAAAACACTGATTTTCAAGTAAGAAATCCGTTTGAATGTTGCACTTTCTTACTTTCAAGTATAGAAGCTTTTTATGGCTGTAGCTGTATAAGTGGTATTATTCATATCAGAAGATAGTCAGATGTTAATGTGGAATTTGGATTAAAAAGGAGTAATTTATGGAAAATCAGCCGGTTCAATTGTGCCAATTTGGGCGAGGTTGGCGTGTGGATGCACATTGGCGACTGCCTAATGGCAGTCCATTTTGTTTGAAAGTTGAAACTTTTCTACGGATGCATCAGATTTCTTATCAACTTATTGTCACCAATGATCCACGTAAAGCACCGCATAGCAAATTACCTTTTATTAACTATCAAGGCCAGACTATTGCTGATTCTCAGCGTATCATCGAGTTTCTTTGGCAACAATTTCCGCATTGCAAAGATGATTGGTTAACGAAGAATGAATTGGCAAACACTTATGCGCTGCGAATGTTAATGGAGCGTCATTTGATTGGTATTATTGCCTATTCACGTTTTAAAGATCCTGCTGGTTGGGCAATCATGCGTAAAGCGCGATTAAAAGGACTGCCACCAATTCTAGGTCAATTTATTGTTGGTATAATGCAAAAACGCATCCACCAATTTTTACGATGTCAGGAATTGTTGGAAATTTCACAAAATGATGTATATAGGCAAGGTGAGAGAGACCTAGACGTGTTATCACAGCAGCTTGGAAGTACGCCATATTTTTTTGGAGATAAGCCTAGCTTACTTGATGCTGTAGCCTTTGGGTTTTTGGCTAATTTATTATGGGATCCTATGCCGACATCGCTAAAGCAGGTGATTCGCTCCCAGAGAAACCTGTTAGATTTTTGTGAACGAATGCGTGAATCATATTATCCCAATGACTATTGGCGCAATTAGTTCACAAAGGAATTTTTATGGTGTTTTGGTCAATCTGTGAATGGTGGAATGAGTTTCAGCAGTGGTTGATTGAGTCTATCTGGTTTGCAGGTAGGTCACCACGAGTTTGCTCGTGGTGTGGACTTATATAACTAGTGATTAAGGCGCATTGTACTGGTCACTAACAAAAGGCTGTGATCCTTGATCGGATGACTCTGGTAGTACCGGAGGATCTTTGCGCATGAAAACTGTCTCTGGTTTTAAATGATGCATCAGCTGTTGATCACGCATAAATTCATATCGGCTGCCAGTTACTGCTACAGCATGTTCAGCATTTTTTAATATGATTGGATGCAAAAATACCATCAAATTGGTTTTGACTTTAGTGGTTTTTTTGCTGCTGAAGAGTCTGCCTAATAGGGGGATGCTTCCCAAAATTGGCACTTTTCGGTTTGTTTCCAAGACCTGATCTTCAATGAGACCACCGAGGACTAATACCTGGCCATCCTCAACAAGAACCCGAGTTTTAATTGAGCGTTTATTGGTGATGATATCTTCTGCATCGACACTGGGTGATTCGTTGACGCTGGAAACTTCTTGTTCAATGTCTAAAGTGACCGCATCACCTTGATTAATTTGAGGCTTGATTTTTAAACGGACACCGACATCTTCTCGCGTAATTGTGGTGAATGGGTTGCCACCGTCCTCGTTATCTCGACGTCCTGTTACAAATGGTACATTTTGCCCGACGAGAATTTCTGCTTCTTCGTTATCAAGAGTCACCAGGGTTGGTGTAGATAGAATATTGGTTTTACTATCTGTCTCTAAAGCTGAAATCAGCGCACGAATATCACCGTTTCTAAAGAACCCCATGGCAATGCCTGATGAAATACTTAATTGGTCACTGCTGCCCAAAATAGAGCCACTACCAACACTTGTACCGCCTGCCCAGCCATCACCATTAATTGCTGATGCTGAAGTTAGCAGGTCTATTCCCAATTCTCTTGCAGTATTTTCAGTGACTTCAACAATGACGGCTTCAACCAGTACCTGAGCGCGTCGAATATCCAGTTGATCAATAACTCGTTTGATGGTTTCAAGCAGACTGGGTGGGGCTGTGATAATCACAGCATTGGTTTCCTCACTAGCTTGAATGCTAACCTCAACATCAGCAGCTGCTTGAGTTTTACCTTTTTGTTCCTTTTGAATGCTTCCGCTGACACTTTCAAGAATTGGGACAATGTCTTTTGCCTTTAAATAATGTAGATAGATGACTTGAGTGTTGCCTTCACCTGCTAGTGGTTTGTCTAGACGATGGATTAAATTACGTATTTGCTTACGCTTGCTAGGGTCACCGCTCATTAAAATGCTATTTGAACGCTCGTCACCAGCAAAATTCACTTGAGATTCTAGCATGCCTGGTTGTCCTGGGTTTTGCCTGGGAAGTAGTGCAACCATTACTTTGATGATATCTTTTGCACTAGCATGTTTAAGCTTGATGATTTCAATGTCGATATTACCGGCTAAATCAATGCTTTCAATAATTTTTATGATACGATTGATATTACTTGCTCGATCAGAAATGATCAGTGAATTAGTCTCAGGGTATGCCGCGACATGGCCTGCTTGTGGAATGAGAGGGCGGATGAGCCCAACCAACTGGTTAGCTGCAACATTCTTTACTTTAACAACACGCACAACCATTAAATCTTCTTGATAAGTAGTGTCGTTGTCCGATCCAGTGAGTGGAATATTAAGTTGCTTAGCAGTGATTTCTGGAATAATTTTGATTGAATCGTTTGTTTCAACGGCAGTAAATCCATGCACTTGTAACACTGACAAAAAAACCTCATAGGCTTCTTTAGGGGTCATGCCATCATTGGCAATGACAGTGACGCGTCCTTTTACTCGTGGATCGATGATAATATTTTTGTTTGTGTGTTCAGAAATCCATTCGATGAGTGCTCGAATATCAGCATCGCGCATATTCATCGTTAACAGATTGTCGTTCGATCCTGGTGAATTAGGTTCTGCCAATGCATTGTACGTGCAGAGCAAACAAAAGAGGTATAGGCTGTTGATCAAAAAATTGGAAATAATTTTTTTCATATTCGGGCAATTTCTATTTAATCAGGGAGAAAGATTATGACATGCTTTGACATGAAGAGTCATGTCGAGATTGTCTATTTATGATGTATTGTGTTGATATTCTTGTTCAGTCATTTATTCTTCCATGTCAATTGGTTCTTCTTCAGCATCAGATTCATTAATATCGGCGACATTATCATTTTCTTCGATGATATCTTGTTCTTGAGTTTCTTTATATGCCTCTTTTTTGGCCATGATGCGTTGACGAAGAGCATTCAAACGATCACGAATATTTAAATTTTCGCTTGATTCTTCAGGATTTACTAGGTTTTCTTGATAGGGTTCTTCATAACCAGGAGGTGGCATTTCCGGCATAAACTGCTCAGAGTAGAGTGCCTCTGGATAGTTGTTGCTCGGTTGTGGCAGGAAGCTAGAGTGTGCTGAACGAGTGCCTGATTGTTGCGTGGGCGTTGGAAAATACAGGGTTTCCAAATTACCATTCCTATCCAAGATGATACTGTCAGTTTGCACTTTGTGTAACTTAACATCACCTGGTCCGTTTTCGCCTGTGCGCACGTAAATGGCTTTTCGGTCAGGTCCTTCGATAATTGCTGCAGCATTTTTTGGGTCATCATTGGTGAAAATGCCACGTAATGTTAATTTTAGCTTGGTTTCAGGCGGTTTTTCAGCTGTTTTGACTGTAGTGGTTTTATCATTGGCAATGCCAAACAATGTCCAGCCTTTAACTTGCGTAACCGTTAAAGACGATTGAGCTGATTGGCTTGCAGGGTCAGTAGTTGCATTTTCTGAAACAATAGGGGTAGCATTTTCTTTCCAAGCTGCTTGAATTTGGATGTAAAAACTGATGAATATAGCCAAACTAGCCAGGATTAATAACAAAACGATGGCTTTTGGACTAATGTTAAGTAACGAATCTTTTATGTGAGATAAGACCATGATATTCTCGACGATATTGTGGTTTGGCTAATCTTGAGTGTTACCTAGTTAGTTTATGCTCAAAGATCAAAGTTCAGCAATGCTCGCTAGCCGTGAAAGTATCGACCAGTAAAGCCAGCAATACGATAAAAACTAAGAAGCATTTATAGTAATAATATAGTAAAAATAGTATTTATGACTACCAGTTATCAAAAATTACCTTTTATTTATGCCAAACGTCATGGTGTGGTTGTTGATGTGCGTGACGAACAAGAGGCTAAAGTGCTATTTCATTCATTGCCTTCACCGGTAATACTTGCAGAAGTGCAGAGATTCTTGGGTGATGACCTT